>JBFHEJ010000231.1:0-4459 GCA_041584255.1 Lysobacterales bacterium | reverse complement strand
GGCCACACACTGCGCGAGCTGATTGAAGAGTATGGCGCCGGAACCGCAAGCGGCCGCCCCATCCGCGCGGTGCAGGTAGGCGGCCCGCTGGGCGCCTACCTGCCGGAATCGCAACTGGACGTGGTGCTGGATTACGAGGCCCTGGCGGAACGAGGCGGCATGCTTGGCCACGGCGGTGTCGTGGTGTTCGACGACACCGTGGACATGCTCGAGCAGGCGCGCTTCGCCATGGAATTCTGCGCGGTCGAATCCTGCGGCAAGTGCACGCCGTGCCGGGTCGGCTCAGTCCGTGGGGTCGAGCTGATCGAGCGGATCGGGCGGGGCGAGCGTCGCGCAGCCGACCTTGAATTGCTCGACGAGCTTTGCACCACCATGGTCGACGGCTCGCTGTGCGCCATGGGGGGATTGACGCCGTACCCGGTGCGCAGCGCGGTGAAACACTTTCCCGCGGATTTCGGTCTTGCAGACAAACCCGCTTGATTTGGAAAGCAATTGATATTGAAGGATAATTGGTAGCATGTACACGAAGCAGCCCGACCTTGGTACCCCCGCCCCGATTCAAATCGGCAAGCCCGTCAAACTGACGATCGACGGCAAGGAAGTGTCGGTGGGTGAGGGCACCTCGGTGATGCGCGCGGCCGAGCTCGCGGGCGTGCATGTGCCCAAGCTGTGCGCCACGGATTCGTTGGACGCGTTCGGTTCGTGCCGCGTTTGCCTGGTGGAGATCGCAGGACGCAAGGGCTACCCGGCCTCCTGCACGACGCTGGTGGAAGACGGCATGGCCGTT
The DNA here is from genome assembly GCA_041584255.1 of Lysobacterales bacterium. Classification (GTDB taxonomy): domain Bacteria; phylum Pseudomonadota; class Gammaproteobacteria; order Xanthomonadales; family SZUA-36; genus JAUIBE01. The sequence continues at coordinate 3,672 of JBFHEJ010000231.1, read as the reverse complement.
CGGACGCAGTCCGAGCACCTCACCCTGCTGCGCCGGAACGTGGTGGAGCTGTATGCATCAGACCATCCCATGGATGGTGGCGCGACCGCGACCGATTGCGAACTGCAGAACCTCGCCAAGGATCTCGGCATCTGCGAAAGCCGTTACGCCTTCAACGGCCGAGGTCACGAGCCGGCTGCGGTGGACGATTCGAATCCCTATTTCTCATTCGATCCCAACAAGTGCATCGTTTGCTACCGCTGCGTGCGCGCCTGTGACGACATCCAGGGCACCTATGCGCTGACCGTCGACGGCCGTGGTTACGAGTCGCGGGTGATCGCCGGTCAGGACGACGGATTCATGCAATCCGATTGCGTCTCATGCGGCGCCTGCGTCGACAGTTGTCCAACCGAGGCGCTGCAGGAAAAGGCGATCGTGGCAAAGGGCCTGCCCGACCGCCACGTGATCACGACGTGCGCTTACTGCGGTGTCGGCTGCGCATTCCGCGCCGATTTGAAAGCCACCGACCATGGTGACGAAGTCGTGCGGATGACACCGTGGAAGGAAGGCAAGGCCAACGAGGGCCATGCCTGCATCAAGGGCCGGTTCGCCTGGGGCTATGCCACCCACCAGGACCGCATCCTGAAACCGATGATTCGCGAGTCGATCGACCAGCCGTGGAAGGAGGTGGGCTGGGACGAGGCCATCGGCTTCGCGGCAAGACGCCTCAGGGAGATCCAGGACAAATACGGGCCGGGCAGCATCGGCGGCATCACATCGTCACGTTGCACCAACGAGGAGACCTACCTCGTCCAGAAGATGGTTCGCGCGGCGTTTGGCAACAACAATGTCGATACCTGCGCTCGCGTTTGTCATTCGCCCACCGGTTACGGGCTGAAAACCACGCTCGGCGAGTCGGCCGGAACCCAGGCGTTCAAGTCCGTAGAAAAAGCTGATGTGATCATGGTGATCGGGGCCAACCCGACAGACGCCCACCCGGTATTCGCTTCGCGTATGAAGCGACGCCTGCGCCAGGGCGCAAAGCTGATCGTTGCCGATCCGCGCAAGATCGACCTCGTCGACAGCCCCCATGTTCGAGCTGAGTACCACCTGCAGCTGCGGCCCGGAAGCAACGTCGCCTTTATCAACGCCATGGCCCACGTGGTGGTCAGCGAGGGCATGGAGGACGCCGACTACATCGAGCGTCGCTGCGAAGCGGAACCCTACCGCAAGTGGCGGGAGTTCATCCTCGAGGAGCAGAATTCCCCGGAGGCGACGGAACGCAGCACCGGCGTCCCGGCTTCTGTCCTGCGCGAGGCAGCGAGGCTCTATGCGGCAGCGCCAAACGCGGCGATTTACTACGGGCTGGGCGTTTCCGAACACAGCCAGGGGTCGACCATGGTGATGGGGATTGCCAATCTCGCCATGCTCACCGGCAATCTCGGCCGTGAAGGCGTCGGTGTCAATCCGCTGCGCGGTCAGAACAATGTCCAGGGCTCCTGCGACATGGGCTCTTTCCCGCACGAGTTGCCAGGTTACCGCCACGTTTCCGACCCCGCCGTACGCGCCATGTTCGAGGCGGTATGGGGCGTGCCGGTTCAGCCCGAGCCCGGGCTGCGCATTCCCAACATGTTCGACGCGGCGCTGGCGGGCGAATTCAAGGGCATGTACGTGCAAGGAGAGGACTTGGCGCAGTCTGACCCCAACACCCAGCACGTCGAAAGCGCGTTGATGGCGCTGGAGTGCCTGATCGTGCAGGATCTGTTCCTCAATGAAACGGCGCGATTCGCCCATGTTTTCCTGCCAGGCAGCTCGTTCCTGGAGAAGGACGGCACCTTTACCAATGCCGAACGGCGCATCGGCCCCGTGCGCAAGGCGATTGAACCACTGGCGGGATTGGCCGACTGGGAAGTCACCCAGGCCCTGTCCAATGCGCTCGGTTACCCGATGAATTACCGTCATCCGTCCGAGATCATGGATGAGATCGCTGCCCTGACGCCGACCTTTGCCGGCGTAACGTTCGAGAAACTCGAACGGCTGGGCAGCATCCAGTGGCCGTGCAACGACGAGCACCCCGAGGGCACGCCGACAATGCACGAGAAGGAATTCGTGCGCGGCAAGGGCTATTTCGCCATTACCGGATTCGTCCCCACCGACGAACGCTCGACGCGCAAGTATCCCCTGCTGCTGACCACCGGACGTATCCTCTCACAGTACAACGTTGGGGCGCAGACGCGGCGCACCGCCAATAACCGCTGGTGTGACGAGGATGTGCTCGAAATCCATCCCTTCGACGCGGAAGAGCGCGGCATCACGACCGGCGACTGGTGCGGGATCTCCAGTCGGGCTGGCGACACCGTCTTGCGGGCGATCGTGACCGAGCGGGTTCAGCCGGGGGTGGTCTACACCACGTTCCATTTCCCCTACAGCGGCGCAAACGTCGTGACCACCGATAACAGCGACTGGGCGACCAACTGCCCCGAGTACAAGGTGACCGCCGTCCAGGTCGCGCGAGTGTCCGAGCCTTCAAACTGGCAGAAGCACCAGAAGGACTTCGTGCGCAAACAGGAAGAGCTGCTGGCCAAGGCGCGACTGTAAAGGGCCCTGACCCCCAATGAGCACATCCAGTGTCGTCCCGGTCGAGCACTGGCGCCTGGGTAAAGACTCTGCGCCTTCAAGGCCCCTGGAGCCAATGGCTGGCGCGCCGCCGCGCGGCAGCGATCATATCGCCGCGGAAGTCCCCGTCGCCATGACCTACAACCGTCATGCCCACGTGGTGATGATGGCGACGCCCGATGATTTCGAAGATTTTGGGCTCGGATTCAGCCTCACGGAAGGCATTATCGGCGACGCTGCCGATCTGCTGTCCACCCAGGTCTTGCCGCGTGAAGGCGGCGTGGAACTGGCCATGACCATTACCGAGGAAAGGTACGACCGGCTCCAGACCCAAAGGCGCAACATGACCGGCCGCACCGGCTGTGGGCTGTGCGGCGCCGAGCGTATCGAACAGGCCCTGCGTTACCCGGATCCGGTGGGAAACCGCGTTCGCGTCACCCACCGGGCGCTGCAGCGCGCGATTTCAGACATGACCGCGCACCAGCCGCTGCAGTCCGTGACGGGCGCAACGCACGGCGCTGCGTGGTGCGACCTGTCGGGCGAGATTCTCGAGCTGCGGGAGGACGTTGGCCGACATAATGCTCTGGACAAGTTGATCGGCCGATTGGCCCGCGCGGTCTTCGATCCATCAGGCGGCTTCGTGCTGGTGTCCAGCCGGGCCAGCTACGAAATGGTTTACAAGGCCGCGGCCGTCGGCATGGAGTTGATCATGGCCGTTTCCGCGCCCACTACGCTGGCGATCGATTTTGCCCGTCACAGCGGAATGACCCTGGTGGGATTTGCTCGGCCGGGAAGGCACAATATCTATACACTTCCGCAACGCATAGAGGACTAAGTACGGGGATGTCGGATATTGATCAAATGGTGAAAATGGCCAATCAGATCGCAGAGAATTTCAGCTTTCACGATGACCAGGTCGAACGTACGGCCGATCACCTCAAACGCTTCTGGGCGCCGCAAATGCGGCGTAAGCTGCGGCAATTTGTTTCCGAGGGCGGGCAGGGGCTGTCGGCACCAGCGCTGCAAGCCCTGAACCAGGTCGAGGTCTGAGCGATGGAAGTGGCAGGACTGATACTG
>JBFHEJ010000230.1:0-4473 GCA_041584255.1 Lysobacterales bacterium | reverse complement strand
TCGAGCGCTTCGGTGCGGCCGGTCCGTTCGCCGCCAAGCTGCTCCAGGTCGCCATCTCTCCGATCATCGGCTGGAGCGTGATGTTCCTGGCCTGGCGCACCGTCGGCCGCCGCGCTGCACTCGTCTCCGGGATCGTGTGGGCGCTCGAAAACCCCCAAGCCGGAATTGTCGAGGCGGAGCAGATGGACTTTGCCCGCCACCTGGAGATTTGCGGTCCCTACCTCGGGCCGGTGATCGGCGTGTATACCCACTGGACTCCGCTCCAGGACCGCGCGGTGCTGTTCGCCGAGGACATCGACGCCGATGATCCGTGGCAGTTCAAAAACGTTAGAGTGCCGTAGGAGCGACGGACAAGTATGCGGGGGCAGCTTAAGCCGCGACGGTCGCGGCTACAGCCGCTCCTACAGGGGAACCGAAGGAGTGCTCGATGATCATCATTCGCAACAATCAACGACTGCCGAAACCCGCGCTGCTCACCATTGCCGCCATGGGCTGGATCGTTGTGCTCTACCTATGCTGGGTGGTGGGCGTGGATTGCGTGGAGCGGGCGATGTTTTCGCTGGCCGCGATTTCGGGGCAAATCACCGAGATCGATCCCTTCAATGATCGCTATATCGCGCATCCATGGCAGACGTTGGCTCACACGTCATTAGGCTTGATTTTCGCCATCCTGGGGCCGCTGCAGTTTGCCTCCCCGATCCGCCAGCGCTTCCCCGCCGTCCACCGCTGGTCAGGGCGCGTACTGGCGCCCAGCGCCATCGTGGTCGGCATCGCCGCCATCACTATGGGGTTGACCATGCCGGTCTGGGGCACGCCCTGGAACAAGGTCATCGTGGTGGTCATGGGTGTCTTCATGGTGTTCGCGTTTGCCCGGGGCGTGATCCTCGCGCGCGGGAAAAAATTTCTGCTTCACCGCGAGTGGATGATCCGCGGCTTCGCAGCGGGAATCGCGGTCGCCTGGTTCCGCGTCATGCTCGATCACGTGCTGTTGCCGAGTGGCATGGAATTCGACGTCGCGTGGAACATCGTGATGTCGACGTCGTTTCCGATCGCGCTGATCGCGGCCGAGATCTGGATTCGGTTGACACGACTGAAGAAATGAACCAGATCGGGCATCCTGCCCGACTTGTATCTCACCTTTGAAAAGCGCGGCTATCAAAGGTTCGCGGCCATCGGCACGTCCGTGTGCCGGTCACACCCTTAGGCCCAACCATTTCAATCCCGACGGCTATCCAGCCATTGCCGCATGGTGGAGGTCACCAGCTCGGCCGCGTCCTGTTGCACGAAATGCCCCGCGCCGGGCACCGTCACCAGCGTGAATTCAGCGTCGATCCAGTCCCAAGTGTTGTTCAGGGCGTCCGAATGCAGTGCCGTGTCCTCCAATCCGTGGAACATCAGCGTGGATTTGGCCAGCGGCGGCAAGGGCGCAGGCGGCTCGCGATTGGGGTCTGTGAGGTCAGGATAGTTGGCTTTGTAGTACGCGAGCATGCCGTCAAAGCTCGATCGCTCAAAAGCTTCGACATAGCGGGCTTTTGCCGCCTCATCGGCGACCCAGCCTGACAGGGTTTGCGGTGTCATGGGCAGGCCGAAAAACACCTCGGGGTCTGCTGGGTTGCCTTCGCGGAATACCCGCGCATAGTCCGTTCCCGCCAGCGCCTCTGCGTTGCCCGACCAGGCCTGGTTCAGCCCGTTGGGATGCGGCAGGTTCAGGATCACCATGGCCTCTACCATCTGCGGCAGTGCATAGGCGAACTGCCAGGCGATGACACCGCCCCAGTCGTGGGCCACGATCACGGCCGACTCCTCGCCGAGATGCCGAATCACAGCGGCCACGTCGCCGATCAGCAGCGGCATGGCGTAGGCTTCTACGCCCTCGGGCTGATCGCTGAGGTTATAGCCACGCAGATCAATGGCGACCACCCGGTAGGCGTCCGCCAACCCGGCCATCTGATGTCGCCAGGTGTACCAAAAGTCGGGAAAACCGTGAATCATGACCACCAACGGCCCCTCGCCCATCTCGGCATAGTGGATCCTGACGCCGTCGTGCTCGGCATAGCCGTGCTGGACTTTGGAAAACATGTCGGCCGGCGCCGTTGAAAATGCCGAGGCCATGGTGAGCGAGGCAAGCGCCCGGGAAAGTGTTTTCATTTGTGGTCCCAACGGTTTTGAGAAACTTGGAAAGTGGTTTAGCATAACCCAACGTAAGTCAAGCACTCGGACGGGCTTTATGAACAACCATCAAATCCAAGACGACCACATCGTCGCGATGGTGCTTGTCCGTGGCGGGGGCATGCTGATCAGCAGCGCCGTCCCGGCCATTCCTCGCTACCCCGGCTAGAAAAAGCATTCGTTTGTTGTTGTGCGCGGCCGGGACCCTCCGGACCGCAGTGCTTTGTCTGTGATTCCGGAATTAGATTAGCTTAATGATTAAATAACAATGGCTTACGAACTAAAAAAAATAAACTACTTGACTAGAATGCAAGCGTTCGTTCGCGAAGCGCTGAGCGACAACGAAGCGGACTTCACCACCGGACCCGTCAAGCGTGGTCTTGGGCTTCTCGCCATCCCGATGATGCTCGAGATGGGCATGGAGGCCATCTTCGCGGTGGTCGACATCGCCTTCGTTTCGCGACTGGGAACCGACGCGGTTGCCGCGGTGGGACTGACCGAGGCGCTGATCACGGTGCTTTACGCCATTGCAGTGGGGCTGGGCATGGGTGTCACCGCCATGGTGTCGCGCCGCATCGGAGAGAAGGACGCGGTCGCCGCCGCCTACGTGACGGGCCAGGCGATCTGGGTCGGGGCCGCGCTCGCTTCCCTGATCGGCCTTTTTGGAATCATCTTCGCCGCGGACTTGCTGCGCATGATGGGGGCCAGTGAGGGCGTCGTCGCCGAGGGCAGCGGCTTCACCGCGGTGCTGATCGGGGGCAATGCATCGATCCTGTACCTGTTCCTGCTCAACGCCGCGTTTCGTGGCGCCGGCGATGCGCCGGTCGCACTGCGATCGCTGACGCTCGCCAACGGGCTCAACATCGTGCTCGATCCCTGTTTTATCTTCGGTCTGGGGCCCTTCCCCGAAATGGGCGTGACCGGCGCCGCCGTGGCGACCACCATTGGCCGCGGAATCGGCTGCGCCTACCTGTTCTACTACCTGTTTGCCGGAAAAGGTCGGCTCGAGTTCTCGCTGCGCAACCTGGCGTTGTCGCCATCTCTGATTGTGCGAATGATCCGTATTTCGATCGGCGGCGTCGGTCAATTCCTGATCGCCACGTCGAGCTGGATAATCGTGATCCGGATCATCGCCATGTTCGGCAGCGCGCCGGTGGCCGCCTACACCATCGCGATCCGCATGATCGAGTTCGTGTTCCTGCCGGCCTGGGGACTCGGCAACGCCGCGGCCACCATGGTCGGCCAGAACCTGGGGGCCAACCGTGCCGACCGGGCGGAAGCCGCGGCCTGGGCCGCATCCCGCTACAACGTTGTATTCATGACCGTGCTCGGCGGCCTCTTTTTTGCCTTTGCGCCGTGGATCGTCGGGCTGTTTTCGGACGATCCCGAAATCCTGCGCTACGGCACCAGCTGCCTGCGCATCCTGGGATTGGGGTACCCCCTTTATGCGGTTGGGATGATCATGACCCAGGCGCTCAACGGCGCAGGCGACACCCGCACGCCTTCGATCCTGAATCTGATCGCGTTCTGGCTGACCCAGATTCCGCTGGCCTGGTGGCTCGCTATCGGTTTGGATTTCGGCCCCAATGGCGTGTTCTGGGCCATCGTGATTTCGGAATCCCTGCTTTCGCTGATGGGCGTGCTGGTGTTCAGGCGTGGTGCCTGGAAACTGCAGCAGGTCTGAATGGTGCCGGGGTCAGAGCCCCTTTTCTGATTTAAGAAAAAAGGCTCTGACCATTCTTTGCTTCAGGGGGTGTTGCCTTTTATCACTCCACGGTGCTGTTAACGGGCTCCGGTTACAGGTTGTAGCCTTTCTCATCGTGAAGGGTGAGATCGAGGCCCTCGACTTCCTGTTTCTCCGTTACGCGCAGACCGCCAGTCAACACACCGACTATTTTCAGCAGAATGTAGCTCGCTACACCACCACATAAGAGTGTGGCGAATGCGAAAGGTCATCAGGGAAAAAGTCGGCCTGTAACGACTGCGCTATGCTGACCGTCCTACCAGAAGGACCAATCCTGTGAAGAGACGCGGCATGAACAGACCGGGCAAGTATTTATCACGGCTCTTGGCCATTGCGCTCCTCTCGGTCACATCTGTACCCGTTAGCGCCGACACGTTATTGGGCGGCGCGCTTGCCGCACTGCGCTTTGGCCAGGACTTCGTCGCCGCGAAGATCGCGCTGGATTCAGCTTGTCAGGGTTTGCGCGCCGTCAATGTGCAGCCACCCAATTTTCCTCTGGCCAGGCGTGAGGAAACCCACCTCATTTGTGAAGGCTTTGTGGCGGGAAATATCCGACTCGC
>JBFHEJ010000229.1:0-4480 GCA_041584255.1 Lysobacterales bacterium | reverse complement strand
TTCCTGCCACGGGTCGTGACAATGACACCCTCATTGAGAAATCCGTCAGCAAGGTCGACAGCCGGCTGCAGCACGCCGCCTGGATTGTCCCGCAGATCAATGATGATGCCCTTCAGTTCGATGCCGTCGGCAGCGACTGACTCCAGCGTACGCTCGAAGTGCGAAGCCGATTCACGATTGAAATGAGAAATCCTGAAGTAGCCGTACTGATCTTCGAGAAGGTCGAAGCTCAGGCTGGGAATTTCGATCGAGGACCGCACAAGCTTGACTTTCCTGGTGCCGGAATCCGGGGACAGGATCTCGAGCGTCACTTCGCTGCCGGGCTCGCCGCGAAGTTCGTCTACCGCGTCACGCAGGTTGCGCCCGCGGACCGGGCGGCCGTCAATTGACAGGATAACGTCGCGTGGGTTGATGCCAGCTTCGTCCGCTGGACTGGGTGAAATCACCGCCTGCACAACAATCCGTCGATCGACGATACCCACGTTGACTCCGATGCCGTCGAATCTGCCGCGCGAATTTTCGTCGAGGGCCTGGAATTCGTCCTCGAGCATGTAAGCCGAATGAGGATCGAGATCGGAAAGCATGCCGCTGATTGCAGCATTGAGAAGCCGCTTGTCGTCTACGGGCTCCACGTAATTGCTGCGAATCTGGGTGAACACGTCGGTAAAGGTGCGCAGGTCGTCCAGGCTCAATCCCGCGGCGGGTGGCGACTTTTCCGACTCTTCCGCCTGGAACGCCAGGGCTGGCTGCGTTGCCCCGAGGGTAAAGATCGAGAAGCAGATTGCAAGTAGTCTATTCATCGTTTGATCCATGCCGCCGGATCCACGGCTTTACCGTCCTTTCTGAGTTCGAAGTAAAGTCCCTGGTTCATACCGGGGTTACTGCCTACGACAGCGATGAGCCCGCCCGGTTCGACCCAGTCGCCGACCTCCACGAGCAGACTTTCATTATTGCCATAAAGGCTGAGGAATCCACCACCATGGTCGATGATCAGGATTAACCCGTATCCCCTCAGCCAGTCCGCGAAGGCGACGCGGCCGTAAGCGACCGATCTTACCTCGGTTCCCGCTTCGGCGCCGATCAGCCATCCCTGCCAATGTAGTGCGCCACCGCGCCGTTGGCCGAAAGCATGCTGGACTTTGCCGGGTAAGGGCATTGGCAGCCTGCCCTTTTGTTGTGCGACCCCCAGGCGCGCGCCGAGGTCCGCGGGGATGTCGGCCAGGGCATCTTCGAGCCGCTCCAGCAATCGTACGAGGTCAGATCGATTCTGCTCCAGTTCCTTTAGCCGCGCCTGTTCGCTGCCGATCCGCTCATCGAGTTTGACCATGATCTCGACCCGGCCCCGCCTCTGCGCGTCAAGGCGTCTCAACGCCTCGCTCAATTGCCGTGCGGTGACTTCCAGATGAGCGAGTTGCTGTGCAATCTGACGTTGCATGTGCTCGACCGCCTCCAGGGAATCCCGCAACAGGCTGATGTTGTCAATGTGTTGTCGGTTGAAGTACTCGTAATAGGCGAGCATTCGGTTGAGCTGTGCAGGGTCGTCCTGGTTCAGGACCAGCTTCAGGCGCGAGTGGCGATCAAGCCGGTAAGCCGAGCGCATAACATCAGCCAGTTGATCCCGTTTCGTTGCCAGGCGATCGAGCTGCCGGCTTTTTTCTGCCTCCAGACGATCGAGTTCGGCCCGATGGGCGACCTGCTGTTGTTCGAGTTCCCGTGCCTGGCGGGACGTGCCGTCGATCTCGAGATCCAGGCCACGCAATTCCTCCTGTTCGCGCTGGTACTCGGAGCGAACTTCCGCCAATTGTTCGCGAAGGCGGGCAATTTCCTGCTGTACATGGGCCAGCCGTTGCTCGGCCTCATCTCGGCTAAGATCCTGCTGACCATGCGCTGAGGAAGTCCAGCCCAGCATGCTGGCGACAATCACTGCAGCTGCAAGGCGCGACGGCATGATGGATCGCTTTATTTCAGCCTCAGGAGCGAATGTCCGGTCATTTCCTGGGGCTGTGGGAGTCCCAGCAGATAAAGCATGGTCGGCGCGATGTCACGCAGTTCCCCCTGATCGTCGACAGCAGCCTTGCGGCCGAGAAAGAGGAAGGGGACGGGATTGGTAGTATGCGCGGTATGGGCCTGGCCGGTCGACTCGTCGCTCATTTGTTCCACGTTGCCGTGATCGGCCGTGATGATCAATGCGCCGCCAACGGCCTCCACGGCTGCCCTGACTTCACCGAGCAATACGTCGACTGCCTCAACGGCCTTGATCGCGGCTTCCAACTTTCCGCTGTGGCCGACCATGTCCGGATTAGCGACGTTGCAGATGATTACGTCGAACCGGTGCGAGTGAATGGCCTCCACCAGCCGCCTGGTCAGCTCGGGAGCGCTCATCTCGGGCTTCAGATCGTAGGTTGCAACATCGGGCGAAGGGATCAGCATGCGTTCTTCATTTTCATACGGAGTTTCTTCTCCGCCGTTGAGAAAGAACGTGACGTGCGCATACTTTTCCGTTTCGGCGATACGCAACTGCCTGAGACCATTCCTGGACAATTCTTCACCCAGCAGGTGGGTGAGGGGTTCAACCGGGAAGGCCACTGACGCGGGCAGACCAGCCAGGTATTCGGTCATGCAGACGAAATCGGTCAGCGCGATCTGCTCGCGATCAAAAGCGTCAAACGGGCTTTCTACGAAGGCGCGCGAGATTTGACGGGCGCGGTCGGCCCGAAAGTTGACGAAAATCACGGCGTCGCCTGCCTGCACGGTAGCGCGCGGCTCGCCGCTGTCGTTGACGATGACGGTCGGCTTGACGAATTCATCGTTCTCGTCGCGAGCGTAAGCGCTCTCCAGCGCCTTCGCGGCAGTTTCTGCCCGCCAATCCGATTGCCCCATAGCCACCGCTTTGTATGCTTGTTCGGTGCGGTTCCAGCGCTGATCCCGGTCCATGGCGTAATATCGCCCGGTCACGCTGGCAATGACTGCCCCCGGGGTCTCGTCAACCAGTGCCTGCAGCCGTGCGATGGAGGGCATGGCGCTGCGCGGCGGCGTGTCCCGTCCATCGAGGAAGGCATGTATCGCGATGTTATTGACCCCCAGCCTGGCAGCCAGGCGGAGCGTGGCAAACAGTTGATTCTCATGGCTGTGCACACCGCCCGGAGACAGAAGGCCCATGATGTGGACCGTCCCGTTGCGGTCGCGAGTGCGGTCGCAAGCCATGACCAGCGCTTCGTTTTCGTAAAAGCTGCCCTCCTCGATGGCATGGTCGATCCGCGTAAAATCCTGATATACGATCCTGCCGGCGCCGATATTCATGTGGCCAACTTCGGAGTTGCCCATCTGCCCCTCCGGCAATCCGACCGCGGCGCCCGAAGTTTCGATCAGGGCGCGGGCAGAGTCGGACCACAGGCGGTCCCAGTTGGGCGATTCCGCCAGAGCGATGGCATTGTGATCCGTTTCCTCGCGGTGACCCCAGCCGTCCAGGATCACGAGTACCAGCGGGCAGGCACGTTTGTCCGTGGTGGGGGAGGCCGATTTGTCGCTGGTCATGCAAAAACTCCCTGAGGGCAAAGACCGGTAATTCTAATCCAGTCGCCTGGTCATGATGACCTGGAAACTGCTCGCTGACGGGAAGCCGGAAACCCTTGCAATACCGTGACCGTGCCACCAGATGAGGATCACCGCGAGACCTCGCGAGGCATCCGAACGCAAGTGCAGAGGCATCAAAATCCAGGTCGAAGTCACGGGTCGCAATTCGGGCGATTATCACACAAGGACGGCTGATCCGCAGAACGAACCTGAACGGAATCGCATCACATGGACACCCAACAAATCATGGAATTCGTCGGAAACCACCCCTACCTGACGGGTGGCTTCGTTGCCGTGCTCGCATTCTGGTTGTTCACGGAAGTAAAGCGCAAGACGCAGGGATTCAGGGAGCTTACGCCGGCGCAGGCGGTGGCTCTGATCAACAATGGTGAAACTGTCGTGTTGGATGTATCCGCTCAGACCGACTACAACAAGGGCCACATCGTTGATGCGGTGAACGTATCATCGAGCCAACTCGACGGCTCAGACGCCAAACTGGCGAAATGGAAGGGCAAGCCTGTGCTTGTCGTCGACAAGAATGGCCAGACGGCGCCCCAGGCAGCCTCGAAGCTGCTGAAGCTCGGAGTCGGCGAGGTGGCCGTGCTTCGCGGAGGCATGGCCCAATGGGTGAACGACCAGTTTCCGGTGACGCGAAAGTAGAGAGGCGGGCAGAACGCTTTGTTCACACCTGCCGAGATGCGATAATTGGCGCCTTTGCGGCCTCGCCGGCATTAATCGATTGTCGGCCGAAGTGTGGGGCGGCTAATGCAAATCATGATCAAAACGATAGAGTGAAATATTATGGCTGAAGACAAGAAAACCGAATCAATCATGACCTCCGAAGATCTTGCCGACGAGCAGTCGGAAAGCGAAGGGGACAACGGTCAGGGACCTGCCGAGGAACAGG
>JBFHEJ010000228.1:0-4505 GCA_041584255.1 Lysobacterales bacterium | reverse complement strand
GATCCAGGCACTGACCCTGCCCGTGGCGTTGGAAGGTCACGACGTGGCCGGCCAGGCACAAACCGGTACCGGCAAGACCGCGGCTTTCCTGCTAGCAATGTTCCAAAGGTTGCTGCAAAGCGGCAGCGGTGACCGGCGCCATCCTCGGGCGCTCATCCTGGCGCCCACCCGAGAGCTGGCCATCCAGATTCACAAGGATGCGGTGCTGCTGGGCAAGCACTGCGATCTCAAATTCGGGCTGGCCTACGGTGGAATCGATTACGAAAAGCAGCGCAAGGAACTGGCGGAAGGTGTTGACATCTTGATCGGCACCCCTGGCCGGCTGATCGACTACTTCAAGCAAAAAGTCTACAACCTGCGACACATCGAAGTGATGGTCCTCGACGAAGCAGACCGCATGTTCGACCTCGGATTCATCAAGGACATCCGCTACATTTTGCGGCGCCTGCCGTCGCGGGATGAACGCCAGTGTTTCCTGTTTTCAGCAACGCTGTCCCATCGTGTCATGGAACTCGCCTACGAGCACATGAACGACCCAGACTTGCTCAAGGTCGAGCATGAGCAGGTGACGGCAGAAAACGTGCGCCAAAGCGTTTTTTACCCCGCCAATGAAGTCAAACTGCCGCTGCTCGTGTCACTGCTGCGGAACATCCGGGACGGTCGGGTAATGGTCTTCACCAACACACGCGCAGCTACGGACAAGGTCAATCGCACACTCAATGCAAACGGGTTGCATAGCGCGGCCCTGTCCGGCCGGGTGCCGCAGAATAAACGCCAGACCTTGATGCGGCGCTTTCACGACGGCGAAATCCCGGTCCTCGTGGCGACCGACGTCGCGGCGCGGGGCCTGCATATTCCGGACGTGACTCACGTCATCAATTTCGACCTGCCACAGGACGCTCCCGATTACGTCCATCGCATTGGCCGAACGGCCCGGCTGGGGGCCACCGGTGAAGCCATCAGTTTTGCCTGCGAAAATTACGCCTTTCATCTGCCGGAGATCGAGGAGTACATTGGGTACTCGATCCCGGTCGAAAACGAACTGGCAGAAGAGTTGCCTGAGGTCACCATACCGCCTCCCCCGCCAAGAAAGGACCGCGGACGCAGGCCCGCGCGCGGGCGGCGCCAGCGCCAGGGAGGTAAGCCCTTCAGTGGCAAGGCGCGCGGAAGCAGATCCCACAGCGGCAATCGGCGCCGGCGCCAGGGTAAACCAAAGGGGCCGAAGCAAGACTGAGTCAGAATCTTGATCACCTTCGAACACGTCAGCAAGCGATACCCGGGCGGCGTCACCGCACTTCAGGATCTGAATTTTTCGCTTGTAGCAGGTGAAATGGTGTTTCTCACCGGCCATTCCGGAGCGGGCAAAAGCACGCTGCTGCGGCTGCTGCTGATGCTCGAAACGGCGAGTCGTGGCCAGGTCGTCGTCAATGGCCGTAACCTTGGCAAGACCCCGCTCAAGCACGCCCCCGTCGTTCGGCGCGGGATCGGAATGATCTTCCAGGATCACAAACTGCTTAGTGACAAGTCGGTGTTCGACAATGTCGCCCTGCCGCTGTTGATCGCCGGAATTCGCTACGCGGACATCCGTAAGCGGGTGCGCGCCGCGCTCGACAAGGTTGGCCTGCTGCACAAGGAGCGGGCATGGCCGCTAACGCTCTCGGGGGGGGAACAGCAGCGAGTCGGCATTGCGCGAGCCATCGTTGGGATGCCGCCGATTCTGCTGGCGGACGAGCCCACCGGAAACCTCGACCCTGAACTCTCACGTGAGTTGTTCGAGCTGTTTCGCCAGGTTAACGCCCAGGGCGTGACGGTTCTCATCGCCAGCCATGACCTCGCCCTGATCCGGGAAATGGGCCAAAGAGTGCTGGTCTTGTCCAAGGGTCGACTGATCGACGACATCCCGGCCGGAGTTACCGGTCGGCCGCCCTCATGAGCAGGTCGTCACTGAAACGCCGTTTACGTTCGTGGGGCAGGCGGCAGCTTTACAGCCTGTTTTCGAGTATCGGCACCTTGCTCGGCAATAAGCTCGCCAGCCTAATGACAGTGTTGGTTCTTGGCATCGCGATGGCGCTGCCCCTGGGGCTTTACATTGCGGTCGAAAATCTCCGCGCCATCGACCTCAATGAGAGCGACTGGGCGTCGGTCACGGTGTTTCTCGGGGCGGACCGTGATGCTGCAGGCGCACTGGCTTTTAAAGCTGCTGTTGAAGGCGAGGGCGGGGCGGCTGTGGAATTGATATCACCCGACGAGGGCATGAAAGAATTCACGGCTTCTTCAGGATTCAGTCAGGCCGCCGGGCTGTTTGACGAAAATCCACTGCCCTGGGTGGCGGTGTTATCGCCGGCTGGCGAAGAAGTGCCGCAGGTCGACGCCTGGGTCGTTCACTGGCAGGCATGGCTGGAGGCGCGCGAGGAAGTTGAACTGGTCCAGATTGATCACAAGTGGGTGCAACGTCTGGCGGGATTCCTGGCGCTCGGAGAAGCCACGATTGCCGTTCTCACGGTGCTTTTTTCGCTGGCGGTGATCGTGGTGGTGGCCAACACCATCCGGTTGGATGTCGCCAGCCGGGCCGAAGAGATCGAAATCATGAGCATGGTGGGTGCTACGAACAGTTTCATTCGCCAGCCGTTCCTGTATTCCGGTTTCTGGTATGGCGTGCTCGGCGCGCTGCTGGCGCTGATCCTGCTGCTCGGAGCGCTGGCTTATCTGCAGGGGCCGTTGGAGCGCTTGCTGGACGCGTACGGAAACCAGTTCAGGCTGCAACCTGTTGGCGCCCGCCGCAGTGTCGTGGTCCTGCTCATCGGTGGCCTGCTCGGCCTGTCCGGCGCCTGGCTCTCCGTACAGCGCCATTTGCGCCGCCTGGCACACGGCCGCGGCATCCACAACTGAACAGTTCGGTGGTGTCGGGAAACCGATCTGTTTCTGAACCCGGGCAGGCTGTTGTTGTCCAATTTGCCGAGCGGACCAGCGTTGGCTCCCAAGCCGCAAAACATGGTAAAATTGTTCGCTGGCCCAGGAGGACTGAATGACGAAAGATTTGGTACCAAGCCATTTGATGGTTCCCGCAGGGACGGGAAGCCTCGATGCCTATATCGCTGAAGTTAACAAGATTCCCGTGTTGACGCTCGAGGAAGAGCAGGCGTATGCACGGGCGTATGTTGAAGACGGCGATATCGAATCGGCGCGGCGTATGGTGCTCGCTCACCTGAGATTCGTGGTGCACGTAGCGAAGGGATATACCGGCTACGGGCTCGCGCTCGGTGACCTGATTCAGGAAGGCAACATCGGCCTGATGAAGGCCGTCAAGCGCTTTGACCCGGATCATGGCGTGCGGCTGGTGTCGTTCGCGGTCCACTGGATTCGCGCCGAAATGCATGAATTCATCCTGCGCAACTGGCGCATCGTCAAGGTCGCGACCACCAAGGCCCAGCGCAAGCTGTTTTTCAATCTGCGCAAATCCAAGAAACGCCTTGGCTGGCTTAACCAGGATGAGGTCAACGCGGTGGCCAAGGACCTCGGCGTCAAGCCGGAAGTCGTGCTCGAGATGGAGTCGCGATTGTCCGGGCAGGACGTGGGATTCGATTTGCCGGCCAACGCGGACGATGAAACGCCTTATGTTGCGCCGGTGGCCTTCCTCGAGAGCATGGTCGACGATCCCGAAGAGACTGCCGTCGCTGACGACGCCGAGGAGCATAATAACCGCCTGCTGTACCAGGGGCTGGAAGAACTCGACGAGCGCAGCCAGGACATCATCCGCAGCCGTTGGCTGCGTGACAAGAAGGTCACGCTGCAGACGCTGGCCGATCGCTACGGTGTGTCTGCCGAGCGGATTCGTCAGCTCGAAGCCAATGCACTGCGCAAGCTCAGGGCATCCCTCACGGCCTGAGTAAAAAAGGTCAACCTAAACAACAACGGCCTCCTTGCGGAGGCCGTTTTTTTGTGCCCGTCATGGCAGGCGCGCATCGAGTGACCCGCCTTATTTGCCCAGAACTTCACCCAGATGGGTGGCCAGCAAGCCAGCCCATTGGCGCAGGATGTGGTCGGCGGCTGCCTTATTGGTGACGCGATTGGCTTGCCTTGCAAACGTAACGACATCCGCCTGGGGTCAATTACCCGCGCCACACACTTTGTCTGGTACCAATCCTAGATCAGGGCAGCACGCGCTGCAGATCCCTGCAGATCGCCATATGGCTGCAGCAGGCCGCACCTTGCGAGGAATCTGCGTGTCGGGCAGCCGGTCCACAAAGCGTCCGGGTGATTCACCAGCGCGGCTAAAAGTCTAAGTTTGTTCCTCCGGCTCCAACCAAGCCTCCGGCGGTGGACAGCTGCAAACCAGGTTGCGGTCGCCGTAAACGTTGTCGACGCGGCCGACCGGCGCCCAGAATTTGCGCAGCCGCAGTCCCGGTACCGGGTAGGCCGCCTGTTCGCGGGAGTAAGGGCGATCCCAGGATCGCGCAAGGTCCTGGGCCGTGTGCGGAGCATTTTTGAGGGGATTGTTTTCGGTG
>JBFHEJ010000227.1:0-4518 GCA_041584255.1 Lysobacterales bacterium | reverse complement strand
CTCGTCGTCGACCACCAGCATGTTGTGCTGCTGGAGATCTTCCACCTTTTCAATCGGACCACTTTGCTTCAGCAGCTCCGGGCTGCATACGGGGACGATCCAGTCGTCCATTAGTTTGATCGACCGCAGGCCGCCGTATCCTCCGGGCCCGAAGCGGATGGCGATGTGAAAGTCTGTCGAGGCGAAATCGATGACGGCGTTGCTGGCGTTGATGCGCAAGTCGATTACAGGATGCGCTTTGTAGAATTCCGCCAACCGGGGCGCCAGCCAGCGCTGCATGAAGGACGGGATGGTCGAAACGTTTAGCACGCCCTGGGAGCGATCCTCTTCCAGCAGCCGCACGGCCTGGCTCAGTTCTCTCAGTCCGCGCTGCACGCCCGGGAGCAAACGGCGGCCCGCTTCGGTCAGAGTGACGTTTCTCCCCTTGCGATAAAACAATTTCTGATTCAACCGCTCTTCCAGCGCACGAATCTGCGAACTGACCGCAGCAGGTGTGACATGCAGCGCCTTGGCGCCCTCGCTGAAGCTCAGGCGGCTGGCGACAGCTTCGAACGTGCGCAAGGCGTTTAGGGGAATGTGCGCCATTTTCGGTTAAGAAAATATTAAGTGAAAATCAGAATTAACCGTTAGTAGAACTGTCATATAACCCCTATAACATAGCCTGTAACAAGGCTTTTATTGTAAAGAAAAGGAGACAGTCATGTTAAACAATATTGTAACTAAAGTTAAATCAAACGAGCTGGACATACAGGGCTGGGACCTCCGCGTGGGCGACACCGGTATTTCGGCAGCCCATTCAGCAAACCTCGGGCCGAAAAGGCTTGCTAAACAACGGCTTCAGAGGATGCGCCGCCGTCATGAGCGCGCTCAGTGGTCGCGTAACGTGGCGATGGGCTGGATTACTCGAATGGCGTTTTGAGCAGGCATATGTTTAATCTAGCGTATGCCCTACAAGCTGGCCGCCGACCTTTTGGTCCTGATTCACTTCGGCTTCATCATTTTCGTGGTGTTGGGCGGCCTGCTTGTTTTTCGCTGGCCGAAGGTGGCATGGGTTCACGTTCCAGCCGCAGCTTGGGGCGCATGGATTGAATTCAGCCACGGCACCTGTCCGCTGACGCCCCTGGAACAGTCCCTGAGGGTGAAGGCCGGGACGCCGAGTTACGACGGCAGCTTCATCGACCAATACATCATTCCCCTGGTCTATCCGCCGGGTTTCGATCCCGAAACGGCCACGCTGCTCGGTCTTGCTGTGCTTTCCATCAACATCGTAATTTACTCCGCCGTGGGCTATCGCCGGTTCACAATCAGAGCCCGAACTTCTGGCTGAATATTGGTCGAACATCCCAAACCACAAGCCGTTCAAGATCGCTGGCAGACTACAATTTCGCTTGTTATTTGGCTGCTTAAGCCTTAACCTTTTGCCTGTCCGAACGTGTTAATCAGTGCAACTCAGGTGTTGCCGCACGGTCGGCTGAAGAGATTGGTTGCACGTCCCAGGTTCACTCAGAAGTAATTCTCCATATTTTCTCCTGTATCTGCCTTTACGCGATTTGCAACCAATTGGATTTTTTATTTTTTTCTATATAGGTAACAGTCATGGCAACAGGTACCGTAAAGTGGTTTAACGAATCGAAGGGCTTCGGCTTCATCGCGCCTTCTGATGGTGGAAAAGATGTGTTCGTGCACTTCTCCGCCATTCAGGGCAGCGGATTCCGCACCCTGGCCGAGGGTCAGGCCGTCGAATTCGAGGTCGAGGACGGCCCGAAGGGCCCGCAGGCGTCCAACGTCACGCCCGCCGGCGCTTAAGCCACAGCCTGGTGCCTGTAAGGGGCAGCAGGATAAGATGTCAGAAAACCCCGCCACCCGGCGGGGTTTTTTGTTGGCCCGCCGAAATTTTCAGGCATTCACGGCAGAACCCGCTGCACGAAGGCCCTGAATGCGGGGACGTATTTCATTTCGCTTAGATAGAAGCCGGTGTTGTGCCCACCCCAGATTTCGAGAAAGGTCTTGTCCGCGACCGGCACCGCCTGAAACACGGCCTCCCCCATGCCGAAGGGAATGATCTCGTCATCGCGGCTGTGGATCACCAGCACCGGGCAACGGACCGATTGCAGGAATTCTGCCAACGGGAATTTCAGCCGCGTAATCAAGGCGGCCGGTAAAAACCAGTAGATACGCCGTGCCATTTCCACGCCTGACGTAAATCCGGACTCGATGATTAGACCCGCAGGCCTGCCCTTGGAGGCGACGTGGGTTGCCACCACAGCCCCCAGCGAGCGACCGAACACGACGATGCGCTCAGGTGCAACACCCCGCGTTTCCACAAGGTAATTCCAGGCCGCTTCGCCGTCGCGATAAAGGCCCTCCTCGCTGGGCTTGCCGCTGCTCTCCCCATAGCCGCGATAGTCGACGATGAACACGTCGAGCCCCATCTGGTTGAAGGCCCGGATGCTGTCCAGGCGGTGGGAGATGTTGCCGGCGTTGCCGTGAAAGAACAACAGCACACCGCGCGATTCCGAACGCGGTTGGTACGGCACATACCAGCCGTGGATGCGCTCACCGTCGGTGGTGGGGATGGTCGCGCTCTCGAAACCAAGCCCAAGGTCCTGCGGCGAGGCCGTCAGCGCGCGTCCGGGCATCTCGGCCAGGAACACCATCCGCTCCTGCATGAAGTACACGGCCAGCATCATCGCCAGATAGGCGACGGAAATGATGGTCAGCAAACTAAATACGGCTTTCATTCAGCCGATGATACTGCTCAGCGGTGTGCCGGTGATGATATCGCGAATCTGCTACATTGATCAGAGAGGGCTCGGTCGCAGTTGTTGCATCGTAGCACCAGGCCGGCGTCTACACCGGTAATGAGGGAAAACGACATCGTAGCCTTGAATCGACCACTTCGGCCGTTCCTCGTCATTTCCATGACCATTTTCATGAGCGCGACTTCGATGAGCTACGCCCAGTCCCCCCATCCTTTCGTCGCGGCAGACTTCGAAGTGCCGGAAACTCTGCAAACCGAGCGATTTCGCCTGCGCATGCTCACCGTGAACGATGTGGTCAAGGACTTCGAGGCCGTCACCACGAGCAAGGAACACCTTCAGAATGTGTGGCAAAGCAAGTGGCCCGAGGGGCTGACACTGGAACAAAACCTGATCGATCTTGGCTGGCACCAGAAAGAGTTTCAGCGTCGACGGTCGTTTACTTACACGGTGGTCGCGCCAGACGAATCTCGGGTGCTGGGTTGCGTGTACATCTACCCAACCCGTAAACAGGGTTTTGACGCGGAGGTCTATTTTTGGGCCCGGCAAAGCGAGCTGGCCGGCGGCCTGGAAACACAGCTCGAGCTAGCCCTCAAGAATTGGCTGGACCAGCGCTGGCCGTTCGAGAACGTCGCGTTTCCCGGCAAGGATATCGCCTGGGCGGAATGGAACGCCATGGAAGAAGCCACGCGGTAACACCCATGCGTTCTGCCCTGCCATGCATATTTATCGCCGTGGCGCTGATCGCGGCGCCAGCAGTTGCTTCCGAGCAGCCTGTCGAGGCCCGGCCCAACATCCTTTTGATCGTGGCCGACGACCTCGGCTATGCCGACCTGGGCGTCTTTGGCAGCACTATCCGGACTCCGAATATCGACGCGCTGGCACGCGAAGGCTTGCGCTTCAGCCAGTTTCACACCGCACCGTTGTGCGCTCCGACCCGCGCCATGCTCCTGAGCGGTAACAACAATCATGTCGCCGGCATGGGCCAGCAGCACGCCAAGCCACCTTTGAAGGGGCACTTGCCCGGTTACGAAGAGCACTTGTCGGATCGCATTGCGCCCCTGCCTCGGATCTTGCTTGAAGCCGGATACCACACCTACACCGCCGGCAAATGGCACCTGGGGAAAGAGGTCGTCAATAGCGCCAGGGCGGCGGGCTTCGAAAGATCATTCGGCGTGGCTGAAGGCGCGGCCAGCCATTTCGACGGGCGCGGGTTCGAAAATGCCCCGACTGTCTATCACGAGGACGGCGAACTGGCGGAATGGCCGGAAGGCGCCTATTCCACGAACTACTACACCGACAAACTGATTGGTTACATCGAGTCCAACCGGGGCGACGGGCGGCCCTTCTTTGCTTACGCCGCCTATACCTCGCCTCACTGGCCCCTGCAGGTCCCCGAAGATGAGCTTGGCCGGTACGTCGGCGCCTATGACGACGGCTACGATCGACTGCGCGAGACCAATTTCACCAATCTGCAAGCGGCGGGAATCGTACCCGCGCAGGTGACCCTCCGGCCACGGAATCCCGACATCCCGCTGTGGTCCAGCCTCAGCGATGAGGAAAAGCGACGTTCAGCGCGCAAGATGGAACTCTATGCCGCCATGGTGGAGAACCTGGACGACAATATCGGGCGCCTGCTGGCATACCTTCGCGAAAATGGCCTCTATGACAATACGCTGATTATCTTCATGTCCGACAATGGCGCCGACGGTATCGACTTCTACAACCGGGGTCCGTACGTCGAGTACATTCGCGCCCG
>JBFHEJ010000226.1:0-4524 GCA_041584255.1 Lysobacterales bacterium | reverse complement strand
GTCGACACCGTGGTTGTGGCTGCGCAGATCATCAACTCCCTGCAAACCATCGTGAGTCGCAATCTGGCGCTCACAAACCAACCGGCCGTTGTCACCATCGGCAGTATTCACGGCGGCGTACGCTCCAACATCATCCCGGAGAAAGTAGAACTGGTGGGGACCATTCGGGCGCTGGATGAAGACATGCGCGCTCAGATTCACCGCCGCGTTCGAGAAATCGCAGAAGGCGTCGCGACTTCCATGCATGCCACCGTCGACGTCGAGATTCCGCTTTCGACGTCCTATCCGGTCACCGCAAACGACACCGCACTGGCCGATATGATGCTTCCGGTTCTTGAATCCATAGCAGGCGACAGAAACGTCGAAGAACTCAAACCGGTAACCGGAGCCGAGGATTTTTCGTTTATCTCCGAGAGAGTGCCCGGGCTGTACATTTCACTTGGCGGCAGGATTCCGGGCAAACCCATTGACGAAGTGGCAGCACACCACACGCCGGATTTCTACATCGACGAGAGTGGGTTTGATCTGGGTGTTCAGGCCCTGGCTGCCATGGCCTGGAAATACATGATTGAAACTCAGCCCACCAATTAGGGGGTATTGGAGCGAACCACATTTTGACTGCTATTGCAGCAGGATCGATCCGCGTTCCGACAGTTCGCGGCAGCGGTCGAATTCGATCTCGGCCTTCTCACCTTCTGCCTCGTAACACGAGCAGCGATTAGTGTCCGCCGAGTAGGCGCAAGTCAAAGACTCCTCGAAAAGTTCCTGTTCGCTTTTTCTGCGTCCGCTATCATCGAAGCGCTCAGGCGCCGCCCGTCGCTCCACGTACCCGCTGAAATCTTCCATGACCGATCTGAGGCTTGCGCCATACACAACGTAACCGCCTGCGATGACGCCAACGCCAAGCAAAAGCTGCAAGACCACAGCTTTGTTAACGCCTTGACTTCGCATGCGATTCGATTCCAGCAAGTTCACCACGCGATCGGCCTGCTCGGGTGTCAATTTCTCTTTGCCTTTTCTGTCCAGCACGGACAACAGCTGCTCAACCCGGACGACCTGGGCCGGCAACCTGGAAGATAGCTTGTCTTGCCCATCGACCGCGACGAGCAGCTGAAAGCAGTCGCGGGGAATTCCCAGCAGGCTCTGCAGAGTCTCCATTTGCAGTCGTGCCCGGTGGATCGGGTTGGGCCAGCGCCGAGTCCTGCCGAAATGGACCTGCTTCCAAAGTTCCTGGGCTTCCCCGCCGCTGATCTCGCCTTTCCGGTATTCCGAGACAATCACCTGAATGCCCCAACGGGAGATGACAACGTGGTCAAGAGCTTCGCGGCCTCCGCCGGTTGGAAGTACAAGCCCGTGAAATTGCGTATAGCGCCGGTTATCGAGCGCTTGTTGCAACAGACGCTTCACCCGCCTGAATGCCATTTGCCCGCTGTGGCGCGGGGACCCCAGGTACGCGATCATAAATATGGCGAGGGTCATCCAGGCCAGGTGCCAGTGTTGTGAATTCCACCATTCCATCGTCCCTGCCATTCTAAGGCGCAGCGCTGCTCGTAGGAAATCCTATCGCCGCCGTGTCACATTTCCTGCACCATCAGCTAAGATTAGAAAATACTGATCTCGGGAGAGCCGGAATGGCATTTGACATCAAAAAAACCATCGAACTGATCAAAGGCGGGCTTTTGGATCCACAGAACACCTGGACCCGTTATCTGGAGAGCAACCCCGGCTGGCAGGACACTGCCATCCAGCTCACCGGCCCGCTCCTGATTGCTAACGTCCTCCTGACCCTCGTCTTTTCGCGCATCATCGGTGGCTACGCCTATTTTGGTTACGGCCAAAGCTTTCCCGCCGCGCTCGTCAGCGGTCTTGTATTCGCCGCTATTGCCTTTGCCATCGTGGTTGCCGTCTTTAGCTTCCTGGCCGGCGTGTTCAAAGGCAAGAGCAACTGGTCGAGAGCGTTTGCCGCAGTCTCGCTGGCTGTGATCCCGAGCTGGGTAGCCGGTATCGTGGGCTCAGTCATCCCCTGGATAGGCTGGCTGATAACCCTGGCGGGCGGCATCCTGGCGCTGGTCTATTTGTACAAGATCATCCCGATCGCTCTCGAAGTGCCCGAAGACAAGCGAGTCGTCCACTTTATTGCCTCTCTCGTGTGTGTGTTCATCATCAACTTCATCGTCGCGGCCGTGCTCGGTGCCGGAACGGTTTCGCGTGATTTTTCCAGCAGCAACTTCAGCCGGGACAGCAACGATACGCCAGTGTTTGGCTCCGGCATGATTGGCGAGCTGGAACGCCAGGGGCGCTTGATCGAGGCTGCACAGGCCGACCGTTTTGAACCCCCCAAAGACGGCAAAGTGAACGAAGATCAGGCCGAGGCATACGCCACCGTGCTCCGAAAAACGAGGTCTCTTCAGGAAGAGTACGCTGAGAACATGAACGAACTCAGCGAAGAACTCGAGGCCAAGGAGAAAGCAGGTACGCTGACGCCAGCCGACCTGGCGAAAGCCTACGGTGGCATGGGCACCGCATTCAGCGCCGGCAACGCCGAAATGGAAATCGTCAAAACCGCTGGCGGCAATTGGGCGGAGCATCAATGGGTCAAGGAGCAGCTGCGCGTCGCTTACGTACAGCGTGGTGAAGGATCCGAAGCGCTGGAACATAACTACGACCTGTACAAAGACTACATCGAAGACCTCGAAAATGGGGAGTAGTCGACAGCCAGGGCCTTGTCGGTGATCAATCTTTTCTGGTGTCCCAGGACCAGGGCCTCGCGAGCATTGTGGCTGCTCGAAGAACTGGGTCAGCCCTTCGAAATTACTGAGATCAACATTCGCGATTCCGAAGCACGCTCCGATCCCGCGTTTCGGGCAGCAAGCCCCATGGGCAAGGTGCCGGCAATCAGTGACGGCGAAGTGAATCTGGCGGAATCCGCCGCCATAGGAATCTACCTCGCCGACCGTTACCCGCAAGCCGGCCTGGCTCCAGCCGTAGACCAACCTGATCGCGGTCGTTATCTTTACTGGATGATCTACACGCCCGCGGTCATCGAGCCCGCAATGGCTGAAAAATTCAATGGCTGGAAGCCAAATCCTTCGCAGTTCGGGTGGGGGAGTTTCGACCTGATGATCCAGACGCTGGAGCAGGGCCTGCAACCCGGGCCGTGGCTCTTGGGCGATCACTTCTCAGCGGCAGACGTGCTGGTAGGATCGTCCATGAATTTCATGCGCCTGTTCGGTATCCTGCCCGACAGCCGGGTGCTTTCAGATTATGTCGATCGTTGCCTAGCGCGCCCGGCTTACGCCCGCGCCCTTTCCCTCGAATTGGAAGAATAGCCGGTCATAAGAATTGGTTTCGAAAGGAGAGGTCTTTCTTTCAGGCCAGGCCTGAAGCTCACGGACATGCCGAGTGTTTACGCCGGTACGTGAGCTTGCTTTTGATCCCTGACCGTCGAACAGTTGCCGTTATAGCCGACGGCGGAAGAAGGCAGGCGAGACCCCTAAATCGAATGGGCCGAGACCAACGGCTGGGAGGAATAGATCGAATTTGAAGTCGATGTCGATTCTAGCTGCATTTGCTATAACCGCAGGAGAGACAAGTCGCACAGTTGTCCATGCTGACCACGGCCTTCGTATGACACTTGTTGCACAGCGTCGCTGAAGCCGGATAGTCAGACGCTTCACCGTCTTCTGCGGCAGCAGCTGCCCGATTGCGCGAAGCCCCTTCGGCCTGCGCACGCTTTTCATCCAGCAGCAATTGCTGCTGCTCAGACAGCTCCTCTTTCTCCATCAGACCAATTTTCTGAAGGTGATGCTCGATGACCGCCCCGATCTCCGCGATGATGGATGGCATGAATTTGCCGCCAGCTTTGAAGTATCCGCCCTTCGGATCGAATACGGCCTGCAATTCCTCTGCCAGGAACGTGACATCGCCGCCCTTGCGGAATACTGCCGACATTAGCCGGGTCAGCGCCACGATCCACTGGAAGTGATCCATGTTCTTGGAGTTGATGAAGATCTCGAACGGTCGGCGCTGTTCATGCTCAGTGCCAGGATTGAGGACGATATCGTTGATGGTCACGTACATGGCGTGATCATCCAGCGGCGTCTTGATTTTGTAGGTGGCCCCTTCGAGCGCCTCCATTCCCTCCGGACGCGCGACCCTCTCGGTCATACGAATGATTTTTGCTTTGTTGCGTCCCTCTTTGGACTTTGACGAGACTTCTCCGGAGCCTTCGGAGTCTCGAGGTTTCACCACTTCATAACCGACGATTTTGCGATCGATCTTGATGCCCATGAAATTCAGCTCACTTCTGCGTTAGCCTCCGGCACACCTGTGCCAGAAAAGGGGTACGTCCGTGTACGTACGCCCATCCTTGAATTTGGCGGTACCCAATCTTCCCTCGCCGCCACTTGATCCTTGTTTTATCGTTATCGTTATGTGCACTTCCTTGTAACGTCGTGCACCACTCCTTGTCCCCCAAGCAAAATCCACACGGCGCCCGATTCAGAACTTGCCGTAATAACCCTC
>JBFHEJ010000225.1:0-4599 GCA_041584255.1 Lysobacterales bacterium | reverse complement strand
TGCGTCAGGTCGAACACCTGCATGCCATGCCCGGGGTTGTTGTCCGAGACCACGAAGGCATGGTTTGCATACACCTTGACGTCACGCCACGTGCTGCTCGCGCCAGTGTGGCTCGGCAGGTTACCGACATACACCGGCGAAGCGGGATCGGAGAGATCGACGAAGGCCAATCCGTTGCTGCGCCCGATCAGCGCATATTCCTTGCCGTCCAGGGGGTCGGTCCAGCCCCACAGATCGTTGCCGGAACCACCACCGATCTCCGCCAGGGTCAGAAACCCCACCAGGTCGACGTTTTCGCAGGGAAAAATGTCCGCCATGCCCCCTTCGCAGGTGGTGGCGCCCCGGAATGCATAGGGGATGACCTCTATTTCCATGCTGCCATGCGCCAGCGCCATGATTTCCGCTTCGCTGAGGTGCGGGGCGACGACGCGCAGGCGTTCGGCCAGCAGACAGGCATGGGCCACGCCCGTGCTCAAAAAAAAGCTGAGCAGCAAGGAAAGTGACTTTGAAAATCGACGGGTCCTTGTCATGAAGAGCGGTCCCCAGGAAGACGGAAGCGGCTTTGGCTGGGGCATAAGATACCAGAAAAGGGATTGGGTACTTTTGAAGGAATTCGAGGGCCACAAGACCCGCCGCTGTCACCTATAATCGATCGAAATCTTCCGAGAGCCTGCAAAATGTGCAATGACCGCACGGAAAAAGACCTCGAGCGTTATCGCAAAGGTCGTGGCATCACGCGCCGCGATTTCAATTTCGCACTGTCATCGGCTGCCCTGGCGGCCTTGCTGCCGCCCGTTGCCCATGCCAGCGATGTACAAACAACCGACGTCATGGTGCCAACCCCTGACGGCGAGGCCGACTGCTTCCTGGCGCATCCCGTTGAAGGCCGGTACGCCGGCGTCATCATGTGGCCGGACATCAAGGGCATCAGGCCGGCCTTTCGCATGATGGGCCAACGCCTGGCGCAGTCGGGATACTCGGTGCTGGTGGTCAACCCCTACTATCGCACGGCCCGCGGCGAAGTCATCCAGGAAGGCGAGAGCTTCAGCGACCCCGCCGTACGCGAACGCCTCGGGCCGCTCGCCCGGTCACTCTCCCCGGAAACCTGTGTCAGCGACGGCGGGGCCTTTATCGAATACCTCGATATGCATCCCTCGGCCGATGCCGGACGGCGGATCGGCACAGCCGGTTATTGCATGACCGGCTCATACACAATCCGCCTGGCGGCAGGCTACCCCGAGCGCATTGGCGCGGGCGCTTCTTTCCACGGTGGGGGTCTGGCCACCGACAGGCCGGACAGTCCTCACCTGCTGGTGCCCAAAATCAATGCGGGGTTCCTCATCGCCATTGCTGAAAACGACGATGAAAAGGACCCTGAGGACAAGGTCCTGTTGCGGGATGCCTTTGATCAGGCACAACTGGATGCAGAGATCGAGGTTTACGAGGACACCCTGCACGGCTGGTGTCCACCGGATGGCGGCGCATACAACCAGGTCCAGGCTGAACGGGCCTGGAGTCGGATGTTGGCGCTGTTCGCCCGCGAACTTGCGTAGGCATTTTCAGCAACGACGAATTTTCAGGAGGTTCGCACCACAAGTGCGACCGCAAGCCTAGCGCGCCTCGAGTTGCAGATCGCGACCGACGGCGTCGGCGATCTCCAGCGTCTTGTCGAGTCGCGGGTGGCGCACGATCAGGTAGCCGTCCGATATAAGCGTTTGCTTCCAGTTGCGGCGCGGCGCGCCCAGCGGGAGCAATTCCTCCACCACGATGTGTTGGCCGTATCGGCGTCGCAGTTCCTCCAGACCATGAATGGCGCAGATCCGGCCCTGCCCCCGAGCACGCTTGAATATCGCAGCTGCGTTATAGCGGCGACTGGCCACCTGCGTGAACGGCCTGCCGGTCACCGCCTCCGCCCAGCCGACGTAGATGTCAAAATCGTGGGTGTAATTCATCAGGTCCACAGAACGCCCCCCCGGAGGCCGGCCGCCGATCTCGCCGAACACGGCCTCACCCTGAGGGGTCAGGAACCACTCCATGTGCGTGAACCCGGTATCAAAGTCCAGCGCCTTCAGCACCTGCCGGCCCAGTTCGCGCCCAGCGGCAAACTCCTGCCGGTCGATGTCACGGATGTTGACCGTCTGCATGCTGATCCACTCGACGGCACGCCCGATAATCGGCTTTGGCCGGTACCAGGCGATGTTTTCGTACAAGATTTCGCCGCCACCACAAACGGTGTCGAAGGTGAACTCTTCGCCCTCGATGAATTCCTCGACGCTAACCTCGCGCTGCTCTCCCACATCCGCCATGGCGGCTTCGAGCGCCGCCCCGTCGCGCACTTCATGGGTGTGCGCCGATCCCGCCCCCGCGATCGGCTTGATCACCAGCGGCAGACCAATTCCTGCCGCTGCCGAACGAATTTGCTCCGCGCCGGTCGCCCTGGTGTGCCGCGGCGTCCGTAAACCTGCGGCATCGAGCGCCTGCTTCATTTTCTCCTTGTCGCGGAAAAGATCTGTCTGCATCCTGTGCATGCCGCCAATTTCGAGTGACTCGCGCAGCTCCGCGGCCAGCGTCATGAAAGGCTCCCAAAGGCACTCGACACGTTGAACGGCATGCCGAGAGGCGTATTCCCGCACCCGTGAGATCACGGCCTGGCTGTCCACCAGCGTGGGCACCCGGATGTAATCGGCCAGCGCGTGACGCACCACTTGTGGCAAGGCATCCGGCGGATGCTCGCCCAGCCCGATCACCCGTGCGCCGCATTGCGCCAGGCCACGACTGAAGTCAGCCATCTCGGCCGGATAGCCGGGCGAAACAAAAACGACATTCATGATCTGGGGTCTCTTGCTTCGGGTCCGCGTGATGATAAACGAGGGTAGCCGCAATCGCCTCCCTCGTGGCACCGAGCGGTTCTAGCTGCCCGCCATTACCAGACCAAAGCTAATGAGCGACCCACGCCCGCGCGTCGGGGGCAGTCGCGCCTTCGAGAACAGCCGAACAGGCATCGAGAAACTTCTCCAACGGCTGTTGACACCCGCGAGCACCAATCTGCAGAGCGAGTGCCGCGGCCCGCCGGGCCATTTCGCTGTCGGCGGCAACCACCTCGAGTGCCTGTCGAAGACCATCCGCGCTGGCTTGTCGCCCAGTCAGCAAGCGACCACAACCCTGCGCCGTCACGGCGTCACCCATCAGCCGCGACCCCATTTGTGTCGGAATGACGATTTGAGGGCGCCCTGCACTCATCGCGGCGCAACTGGTTCTATTGCTGCCATGGTGGAGCACCACGCTGGCGCGTGCCAGCAATTCGGGCAGAGGTTGAAATTCCCGGTGAACGATGAGTCCAGGCCGCTGCAACGCGCTTGCCACTTCGTCCGTCATGCCGCGGGCGAAAATCTCTCCGTTCATGGTGACCCGGTGGCCTTGCGCCTCCAGCGCCCGAACGGGCGGCAAGGGCCGGTAAAGGTGGCCGTGCCCACCTCCAAGCTCATAGCCGATCATGATGTGTGCCATCGCCCGGGCCCCAAACCTCTGCCGTTATTAATGTTTTGACACAATTGGGCGCAGAGGCGCTACACCCGTTTTTGCCATTTGCAATAAGTGGTGTGCCTTCTGTGCCAAAAGGACGTCACATGCCGACAGAACGATTTTCGAAAACCGCGGCTATCATTGAAAGTGCCGAAGGTTGGGGCCATTCGACGGCCACCATGGTGTCTAATAGAGATTCTGCGCGCGGTCGGACCCCCACGGTCTCAAGCCGCAAGGAACCAGGACGATGAACACAGAACAACTGATTTCGGACTGTCGTTCAGCCCTGTTGGAAACTGATCCTCGGACTGCGGTGGATGAAGTGATCCGGCGAGTCGTCAGCGAGCCAGGCCGATTGGTCCGGACACTGGGGGAGCCCGACCGTGCGGGAATCGACATCCTGCACCAGGCTCACGACCTCACCATTCTCAATGTCCTGTGGGGACCGCGGATGAATCTGCACCCACACAACCACAACATGTGGGCGGTGATCGGAGTCTACGGCGGGCGTGAGGACAATACGTTTTACCGTCGGGGCGAAAACGGCTTGATTCGGCACGGTTCGAAGGCGCTCGAAGCCCGCGACACCATCGACCTCGGCGAGACGGTCATCCACTCGGTCGCCAACCCGCTGGAAACACTTACGGCGGCGATTCACGTCTATCCCGGCGATTTCTTCAACACGCCGCGCAGCGAGTGGGATCCGGAAACGCTTGAAGAACACCCTTACGACGTCGAGCATACTCTGCGGGTTTTCGAAGCGTCGAACCGGCGATGGCGTGAGCTGCAGGGCGGTTGACACCGTGCCGGGCGCCGGCACAAGAGCCTGTGCGCACCAGTTCGGGCCAGGCCATTTGGCCTGACCCATGACGGTATCAAGCGGTGGTTATTGGGGGGCGGGGTTGGTTCTGGATATTTGCCCGCTCCGCAACTCAGAGTGAGTCGCGGACTTTTCTGTAACCATCCTGCAATTTTTTGCCCAGGTTTTTCAGCGCGTCGGCAACGTCATCGCCGGCGTCGGCGCCCGCCTGTTTTGCCCGACTGGCTTTGGCCTCGAGCGCCTGCCACTCCAACTCA
>JBFHEJ010000224.1:0-4611 GCA_041584255.1 Lysobacterales bacterium | reverse complement strand
TCGCCAAGGGTGTGACCTCGGGTTATCTGCCGCTCGGCGGCACGCTGGTTTCCGGGCGCGTGGCGGACGTGATCATCGCCGAGGGCGGTGAATTCGCACATGGCTTCACCTATTCCGGACATCCGGCGGCGTGCGCCGTCGCCGTTGCCAATATTCGCATTCTGCGCGATGAAGGCATCATCGACCGGGTACGTGAGGACACGGCGCCGTATTTCTCCCGGCAATGGGCCCGGCTGGCCGAGCATCCGCTTGTCGGTGAGGCCCGCAGCATTGGCCTGATGGCCGCCATCGAGATCGTCGCCAACAAGGAAACCCGTGAGCGTTTCCACAAGGACCTGCAGGCCGGCACGCTGTGTCGCGAAGCCTGCATCGAGGCGGGACTCGTCATGCGGGCGGTAGGCGACACCATGATCGTCTCGCCGCCGCTGATCATCAAACGCGCGCAAATAGACGAACTGGTGGACAAGGCCTGGGCAGCGCTGGATGCCACGGCCAAAAGGCTGGAAACCGACCATGCCTAGCCACAGCGACTGGGACAACGCTTTTACCGCGCCGAAACTCAAGGGCGCGGTTGAGCATTCCCCAAGTTTCGGGGGCGCCCAAAGTTTTCTGCGCAGGAAATTCAGCAAGGACCTCGACGGCGTGGACGTGGCGGTGGTCGGCGTGCCGTTCGATACGGCAACCAGCAATCGGCCAGGCGCGCG
Source organism: Lysobacterales bacterium (assembly GCA_041584255.1). GTDB lineage: Bacteria > Pseudomonadota > Gammaproteobacteria > Xanthomonadales > SZUA-36 > JAUIBE01. Next base: position 3,907 of record JBFHEJ010000224.1, on the reverse strand, counting down.
CTTCGGGCCACGCGGCATGCGCGCGGCCAGCAGCGTGATGTGTTGGACCCGGCCGTGGCCGTGGGATATCGACCCGCTGGAGGCGCTGGCCATCGTCGATTACGGCGATTGCCAGTTCGACTACGGGGTGCCGGAGACGGTGCCCGGTTTCATCGAAAATCACATTGGCGACATCCTCGACAAGGGCGTGTCCACGCTGGTGCTGGGCGGCGACCATTTCGCCACCTACCCGGTTCTCAAGGCCTACGCGAGGCGATTTGGGGCTTTGTCACTGGTCCATTTTGACGCCCACTCCGATACTTGGGCCGATGACGGCCCGCGGGTCGATCACGGCACCATGTTCTGGCATGCGGCAAAGGAGGGAATCGTTGATCCCGCACGCTCGGTGCAAATCGGGCTGCGGACGACCAACGATGACACGCTGGGCTTCACCGTGCTGGATGCCCGGGCGGTGCACGGCCAGGGGCCGGAGGCGATTGCCGGGCAGGTTAGGGAGGCCGTGGGAGAGCACCCGGTCTACCTGACGTTTGACATCGATTGCCTCGATCCTTCAGTCGCCCCGGGAACGGGTACTCCGGTGTGTGGCGGACTGACCAGCCACCAGGCCCTGGAAATCGTCCGGGGGATTTCCGGCATCAATCTCATCGGCATGGACTTGATGGAAGTGGCACCGGCCTATGACGTCGGGGACATCACTTCCCTGGCCGGCGCCTCGCTGGGATTCGAGTTTCTGTGTCTTTTCGCGGCCAATCCGCACCGTTCCTCAGGCGAGGATTCGTGATGGCATCGAGGCCACTGGTCGGAATCGTTTCAGACCGCAGGATGCAAGGCGAGCACCCTTTCCACATGGTGGGCGAGAAGTATTTCCATGCATTGATCCATGGCTCCGGCGCCTGCCCGGTGGCGCTGCCTTCTCTCAACGACCACATCCGGTCATCAGCGATCCTGGACCAGTTGGATGGGCTGTTTTTACCCGGCAGTCCGTCCGACGTCGAGCCCAGCCGGTACAACGCCGAGCCGACCGACCCCAATTCCTGGCACGACCGACACCGCGACGCGATGGCTTTCGATCTGATACCGGCGGTGGTGGAAGCCGGCATACCCCTTTTAGCCGTGTGCCGCGGATTACAGGAGGTCAATGTGGCCTTCGGTGGCACGTTGCATCAAAAGATCCGCGAAGTGCCGGGCCTCAACAACCACCGTGAAGATCCCGATGCCCCGCTCGACGAGCAGTACGCGCCGGCCCACTCCGTGGCGTTCACGAACGGCGGGCTGCTGCACCACATTACCAACCGAACCTCGGCAGAAGTGAACTCGCTGCACCGCCAGGGCGTCGAGCGCCTGGCTTCCGGGCTGGAAGTCGAAGCGGTGGCTGAAGACGGGTTGATCGAGGCATTCACCATTCGCGAAGCGCCGGGTTTCACGCTTGCCGTACAGTGGCATCCAGAATGGAAGGTGCACGAGAATCCTCTGTCAATGCAGTTGTTCGGCGCCTTCGGCGAGGCGCTTCGAGCTTTCCAGTCCAAAAAGTCCGCGTAGCAGCGGCTTAAGCCGCAACCGTCGCGGCCTTGTGGTCGCGAATCAATTTGCCCTTTACTCATTCACGGTTATGTAGCATCCTGCAACCTCAGTCTGCAGGTGTCCCCAGATGGCCTGAATTAGCGCATGGCCCCGGGGATGAAACGGGAAGACGGTGCGCGTTCACACCGAACGACAATTCCGTCGCTGCCCCCGCAACGGTAGACGAAGGCGAGGATCATCGCAGCCACTGTGTGATACCAGTGGTCCTGATACGGACCATTGTTGCATGGGAAGGCGATTCTCCATCGGCGACGCCCGTCGCCCTTCGTGAGCCCGGAGACCGGCCAGCAGGTATTTCTCAACTTCAACCGCGTTCGGGTGAGAACGCTGTGAGGAAACCATGCTTTCATTGAAATCCACCGCCGCGCCGGCAGCGTTAATCGTTTGCCTGACCATGCTTCAGCAATCCGTAATCGCGGGCGAGACCACCGAACTCGAACATGTCATCGTCACCGCGGGACTCGAGCCGCTTGCCATCGAGGATGTCTCCGGTTCTCTGACTGTCATCAGCCGCGAAGATATCGAGCGCCGGCAGGTCAAGTACCTCTCCGAATTGCTGCGCAGCGTGCCCGGCTTTGCCGTCAGCCAGGCCGGTGGCCCCGGCGGCCTGACCCAGGTTCGGGTGCGCGGTGCTGAGGCCAACCACCTGCTGGTTCTTATCGATGGCGTGCGTGCCAACGATCCGGCCGCGGGCGACGAGTTCCAGTTTCAGTACGCCTTGACCTCGGACATTGAGCGCATCGAGATCATCCGTGGGCCGCAAAGCGCCACCTGGGGCACCGATGCCCTCGCGGGCGTGATCAACATTATCCGCCGCAATGACATCGATAGCGGTGAGTACTTTGTCGAGAGCGAGGCCGAGGCCGGTTCCTTCGGCAGTTTCAGCGCCAACGCCCGGGGCGGCATGCACAAAGGGCGATTGCGCCTCAGTGGCGGCGTCACCTACCTTGAAACAGATGGGATCAACGTCTCCCGGGCGGGCGACGAAAAAGACGGCGCCGAAAACACCAGCACAGATGCCCAGGTTGAGATCGAAGCCGGTGACAGCCTGCGCTTGCGGTTCACCGGCCAGCGTGTCGACGCGCGCAGCGATTTCGACGGCATTTCATTTGTGACGGGCCTCCCGGAGGACACCGAGCAGTACACCGACGCAGAACAGACATACATTTCGGCTGTGGCTGCGTGGAATCCCGAGGGGCGTCGCTGGGACGCCAGCTCTTCGCTCAACTGGCTCGACAGCGACAACCAGAATTTCAGTTTCGGCGCCTGGGACAGCTCGACCGCTGCGGACACGCTGGAGTTCAGGCTGCGCAGCAGCATTGCTTTGGCTACGGACAATCCGGCCAGCCACAGGCTCGCGCTTGCTTACGACTACCGCGACGTCAGTTTTTCACAGCGCGGCATGGCGACCCAGTTCGGTGATCCCAACCACGACCAGTCTTACGACGTTTCCGGCTATGCCGTGGAATACGTTGGACGTCCAAACGACAGCTTGACCTGGACGATCAGCGCCCGCCAGGACCGCTTCAGTGAATTCGACGACGCCACCAGCTGGCAAGTCGCGGCGTCGAAGCGGTTCGGTGAGGATTATCGGCTGCGCGGCTCCCTGGGTACGGGATCAAAGGCGCCGACCTTTATTGAGCGGTTCGGTTTCTTTCCCGATTTCTTTCTCGGCAACCCCGCCCTCGAGCCCGAATCGTCCCGTGGCTGGGAAATCGGCATTGATGCCCCGCTGGGCAATTCCGGATTCACCCTCGGCGCCACCTGGTTCGACCAGGAGCTCGAAGACGAAATAGATGGCTTTGTCTTCGACCCCGAGACCTTCTTTTTCACGGCCCGCAACCGTCCCGACCAGAGTGACCGCCAGGGCCTCGAGCTGACACTCTCCGGCCAGTTTCCCAGCGGATTCAGCCTGGACGCTTCCTACACCTACACCGACGCCACTGACTTCAGCGCCGGCGGCAGCCGGGAACAGGAGCTTCGTCGCCCCGAGCACATGGCGAGCCTCAATCTTAACCAGTCTTTTGGCGACGAGCGCGGTAATCTGAACCTCAATGTCAATTACAACGGCGCGCAACTCGACAACTTCTTCCCGCCGCCTGAATTCGGGCGGGTGTTGGTCGAACTGGGGCACTACGTCCTGGTCGACTTCTCGGCCTCCTGGGTGCTCAATTCGAACTTCGAACTCACTGGCCGGGTCACCAACCTGCTCGACGAGAATTACGAGGACCTTGTCGGCTTTTCGCAGCCCGCCCGCGGTTACTTTGCCGGCCTGAGGGCACGCTTCTAGTCTCGATTGACATCTGCCGACCAGGCAATGGACTGA
>JBFHEJ010000223.1:0-4629 GCA_041584255.1 Lysobacterales bacterium | reverse complement strand
GACGGTCCGGTGCTGGTCTATACCGATTTCGAGGCCCGACGGATACGTGAGCTGGCTGAACTGTTTGCCGATCTCACCACGCCGCTGCAGGCGATCCTCTCGCGACTTGTCGATCTGCATCCGGTCACCAGGGCCAACTACTACCATCCGGACATGCTTGGCTCCTGGTCCATCAAGGCAGTGTTGCCAACCATTGCCCCGGACATGGACTACGCCGCACTGGAAGGCATCCACGAGGGTACCGAGGCATCGGCTGCCTACCTCGAGGCGATAAATCCGGCCACCCCATCAGAGCGGCGAGGGAGCATCAGAAGCGACCTGCTGCGCTACTGCCGCCATGACACCGAAGCCATGGTGCGCCTCATGCGGTTTTTCCAATCGAGCTGATGCCGGTCCAGCTTAAAAGAGACCGATGCAACCCTTTCGCGCGCCTGCGCCACTTATCTGTACTCACGATGATCCAGGAGAGTACGGGTGAAAAGTGCAATGTCGAAAACCATGCTGGCGACATGCCTGACACTGTGCGCGCCGATCGCTGGTGCGGACATCACCAACCAGACGCTGGCCCGATTTGTCGGTGAATGGCATATGGACCTGATGGTGCACGAAGAGTCTTTTGGCGAACATGCAGGTCCGGGATCGGGAACCATGGTGTGCAACTGGGGGCTGATGGAGTCCTGGGTCGACTGCCAGATGGACTCTCTTTACGAGGGTCTTGGAGCCTACGCGCTCAAGATCGTCTTGTACCGGTTGGGCAAAGACGGTGAAATCGGCGCCTTCGTGACAAACAACTGGGGCGGCGGCCGACTCTACGAAGGCGGCTACAACGCCGATGCAGAACTTGAATTCGGCGATGCCTGGGTGGAACCCGGCCGTAAATGGCAGCACCAGCGCACGGTGTACTCCTTTCACGACGACGGCAGCATCCGCTTTGCGATTGACGTCGCCAACGACGGCATCAACTACATACCCCATTCAAGCGGCGTTTATCGCCGCCAGTGAGTACCGGACCGGCAGCCAAGGCCCCACCATCATGTCCGCCCTGAGCCAATTCCTCCGCACGCGCGATGAAGCGTCGTTCCGGGCGCTATACCGCCGCCACACGCCCATGATATTCGCCATGGCAGTACGCCTGTCCGGTTCACGCAGCGAGGCGGAGGAGCTGGTGCAGGAAGCCTGGGTTCGCGCCGTGGAACGTGTGGAGCAGTTCGGCCGGCGTTCTAAGTTCAGCACGTGGCTGGCTGGAATCCTGGTCAATTGCCACAGGGAAGCACGGCGCCTCGGCGCGCGCAGGTATCCCACCTCCGCCGAGGTTATCGAGGTTTTCGCGGAATCCGTCGACTTGCGAGCAGACCCGGCAGACCTGGAAAAGGCCGTCAGCGAACTGGCCGACGGCTATCGCGAAGTGGTCGTCATGCATGATCTATACGGCTACACGCACCAGGAGATTGCGGACATGCTGGACATCGAGCCCGGCACTTCGAAAAGCCAACTCGCCAGGGGGCGTGCTCGGCTGCGGCACGCGCTGACGGCGAACCCGCCGAATGCCGGAAGCAGCGGTTCGGCCAATGGACACTGAATTGCTTGCGAGGACATAACCATGCCCGGAGACGACAAATTGCTCTCATCACTCGAGCGGGAAACACAGCCACCCGATGGGCTGGAAGACCGGGTGGTACAGGCACTCCAGGATCGCGGCCTTCTGGGTGCACGCGCTTTGCGGCCGTCCAGCCCCTGGCGGCTTCCACTGGCAGCCGCCGCTGCGATCGCTGTCCTTACCGTGGGTGTGCTGATCGGCCGCACGACCGCGCCCTCGGGTTTCACCGACGGCACCGTGACAGGAATGGAAAACAACGTATACGCATTGCTGCTGTTCGAGAACCCGGAATACGACGCGCCGCAAGGCCCGGAGATGATGACGCGCTATGGCGAATATGGCCGGTGGGTGGCCACGGCGGTCGAAAGAAAGCAATTCCTGGCAGGCGAAGACCTCGAGGCCAGTCAAGGGTGGGTGATCGAACCCTCCGACGACGGACCGGTGATTGGGCGCGCGGCGGCCCTGGCGGAAGGTGCGCCGCTTTCCGGCGTCTTTTTTATCCGGGCAAACAACGCCGAAGACGCCTTGCAGCTGGCAGCTGAATTGCCACACCTCAGGCATGGCGGCAAAGTCGTCGTGCAGCGCACGATTCCGACGCTCGAACCGCCGCAGTAACGACTAATCGAGAAAGGTCGCGATCTTGTCCAGCGCCAACTTGCTGATGACGGGCACGGTAGCGTCATCCTCCGGGTATCCGGTGACGATCAACATGAACGGCCGCTCGGTCACCGGACGGTCCAGCAGCTCATTGAGAAATTTCATGGGGCTCGGCGTATGCGTCAGCGTGGCCAGCCCGGCATTGTGCAGGGCCGCCAGCAGAAATCCACAGGCGATGCCCACGGATTCGGCCGTGTAGTAATTCTTGAAACGGTTTCCCCGCTCATCGAAGGTGAATTTCTTGAGGAACACCGCGATCAGCCACGGGGCTTTTTCCAGAAAAGGCTTGTGTTCGTTGGTGCCGAGGGGTTCAAGCGCCTTGAGCCACTCTTCCGAAGCACGGTGTTCGTAGAACTCTTTCTCCTCGCTCTCCGCGGCCTGGCGAATTTTTTCCTTCAGATCCGCGTTGCCGACCACCACGAAATGCCAGGGCTGCATATTGGCACCACTGGGCGCGGTTCCCGCTGCTCTCAGGGCGTTTTCAATGATCTCGCGGCTGACCGGCCGATCGGAAAAATCGCGCACCGTTCGACGACGCCGGATTTCCTCGTAAAAACGCAGCGCCGCCGCCTCCATTTCGGCCGGCGGTTTTTCGTTAAATTCAAGCGGCTCGAATGGCCAGTCGGCCATAAATCAGGGCCTCTTGTACGGCACCGACCTGAGCGGAGGCGTCACCTCATCCTCGTCAGGCCCGCCTGGACGTGGCTGTGGCAGCAGAGGCGGCCGCCCGGGCTGGTGGTGCGGTGGCTTGAGGCGAGACCCAGGGAAAAAGTACGGATAGCCGTACTCCGGTTGGTCGTAGACGTAAACGATTTCGGTGCTTGGCTGGCGGGCCTGGCGCTCACGCTCGGCCTTGCGCCTGGCTTCGATGTCGGCCCACAAGGCTTCCATTTCCTCGCGGTGGGCCTGGTAGCCTTCAGGGTCGTCGTCTTCGCTGATGCCGATGCCGTTGTCGAGTTCACCACCGCCCACAAGGCTGACGGTTTCGACGTTTTCGACCGCATCCCCTGGAGACCATTGGCTGAAATGCAGCACGCCATTCTCGTCGGTCCACTGGAACACTTCCACGGTCTGGGCATTGCCGGCCTGCGTCACCACGAGAACGCCAAACGCGAGGAATATCAGCCGGATTCGTGCCTTCATTTGGTAAAGACCCGCATAGAGTGCTTCTATTCTACAGAAACGGCCGAGCCCATTTTGCTTACAGCGCCTGGAGCAGTCGCGAGAGCCCTTTCAGTTCCTCTTTCTGGCGCCGAGCCGCTTCGCGACCTTCCCTGATGCAGACATGGGCCTTGTCGAAGTCCATCAAGCCAATGTGGCTGAGGCGGGGCTTGATGTGGACGTCCGGCGGTTCACCCGCCATGCGGGAGCGGGTCAGGCGGTCCTGCATGATGTCAATGGCGCCGACGATCACGTCGAACAGGCCGGGATCGGGCGTCTCCTTTTTACGCAACGAGGAAATATAGGCGTCCAGGCGCACGCCCAGCCCGGTCTTCATCTTGGCCGCCCACGTGGCGATGACCGTGTCCTTGTCCTCGATCTCCGCAAGCTCCCGATCGCTGGATTCCGCGTCGCTCCCCTCCTCGTCGCTCCAGTGCCAGAAGTGATGCCCCACGAGATCACCGTTTAGATTGACCGCAATGACGAAATCCGCTCCCATCGCGCGCGCCAGGGAGACTGGCACCGGATTGACGAGGCCGCCATCGACCAGCAGGCTGTCCTCGCGATAGCGATAGGGCGCAAACAGCCCCGGCAGGGCCAGCGACGCCCTGCAGGCCGCGAGCATGGATCCCTCTTCCAGCCACACCTCACGGCCGGTGCCGAGTTCAGTGGCGACGCAGGCAAAGGGCAGCTTTAGGTCTTCGATTTTCGGATCGCCAATCTGCTTTTCGATGGCGCCCATCAGGTTGCTGCCCTGGAGAAAGCCCCCGCCGGTCATTTTCGCGTCCAGCAGGCGGATGATGTCCACCCGGCCGAGCGCGGAGATCCACTCCTCGAACGGATCGAGGTTGCCGGATGCAAAGGCCCCGCCAACCACCGCTCCCACCGACGAACCGGCAATGATGTCGGGCCTGATTCCCATGTCCGTCAGCTCGCGAATCACCCCGATATGGGCCCAGCCCCGGGCGGCGCCGCTGCCAAGCGCCAGCCCAATCGTTGGTTTTTCCCTGCGGTTCCTGTGGTTGGTGTAGGTTCGGCGCACAAGCTGCTCCTTGCTTTGGCTCGGGGTTTGCCTGCATTACTTATACTGGAACACGTCCTCGACGCCCACCCCGAAAATTTCAGCGAGCCGTCGAAAAATCCCATACCGACTTCACTGAAGTAGTCGACCGGGATGTAATCCATGATGGCCGTTACTCGCGCACACGGGCCGG
>JBFHEJ010000222.1:0-4639 GCA_041584255.1 Lysobacterales bacterium | reverse complement strand
AGTAAGGGTGTATTCGGTATCGGCGCTGCCATGCACCGATAGCCCCCACTCGCCCTGGGGGAGAACCAGATCGGGCAATTCGAGTGTTCCGATTCCGTTACGGCATTGCACCCTCTGACCCTTGCCGTCAAGCAGGCAGAGGTCGACACGTTGTTCCGCCGCGGCGACCAGTTCGACACCAGTGACCATGCCTGAGTGGGTCTCATCGAAGGCCAGGCGGAAATAGTCCGTATCACCGGGTGCTGCGAGGCGCCCCTCAACGGCGTCGGCAATGATGCGGTTCGCCTGATTCCAGTTTCCGTTGGGTTCAGCCTCACGCCCTTCCGCAACCTGCCCGATTGGCGTGGAGCCGAAGAAACGAATGGCGTCGCCCGCCGATTGCTGGTATTCAAGGTAGTAATCGCCTGGCCCCAGACCGAGATCACGAATGGCGAATTTTCCGAATGGGTCGAACTGCGCCAGCGCCAGTTGTTCGCCCTGCGCATCGCGCAGGAAAGCCGTTCCTGATCTCCCGACCGGCACTTGCCCGGCGAAGTCCCAGTAGCTCGCGGATTGGCTTTCGTTCACCGGGATTCGAAACCAGGAATTCTCACTGACGGCGAATGCTGCGAAAGCTGCACCCGGACTGACCTGTTGAGCCTTTTCCTTCGAATCATTTTCAACCGGGTTTGGCCACACGGCAAAGTGCGCACCTTCGCGAATGTAGAGTCGATATCCTCCCGGCAAATCTGCATCGTCAACTTCGTTGTTTGCGCCCTCCTCGCCAAAACTGATGCTTTCCATCGGTGGGCGATACGTCCCGCTGTCACCGCTGTGGGCGACGCCCAGGATGTATTCACCGGGTTCGAAGAGGAGGTTTTCGGCCAGACCCGGCCGCGTGCCGTCACGGCTGCCGATCGTGAACAGCTTTTCCGCTCCGGAAACTTCGATACCGTTCTCTGCGTACTCGACCTTCAGCACGTCGACAACGGTCAGTCGCCCTGGAATGCCAGCTAACTCGAGTGTCCAGCGCTTGGTGGCATCGACATCGGAAATGACCCACTTATAGCCATCCTGATCATTGCCCTGCAATGCGCCGATGATGATTGTGGCACCCCTGACTTCTGTGGCCTCGGCGGGCGTGTTGTTGGGCTCGATTTCATAGACGAAGTCGGCCGCAAATGCACTCGACGCCATGAGAAGCGCAGAGGTGGCGATGGCGGCGCGCAGGTGCAGGTTCATACCGATCGGGCCCTGGTGAGGTGCATCGATGTTGAATGGGTCGAAGACACTGACCGAAAGGACGGGTCACTCTTACTATAGTCAAGGAATCGGAGATTGCTCCTCGTCTTGTTCGCTCGGCTCATGCAAGCAGTGGGGATATCCGGATTTTGCCTATACTGGAAAGGACACCAAGAGTTAAGGAGGGAAGCATGAGCGTTCCTGCACTTTCCCGCTTTTCAGTGATATTGGCGGCGGCCGTGGCCATTGGCTGCATTCCCCTCGGGGCGTTTGCCATGGACTGGAAGCAGACCACCAGCCTCAATTTCACTGATTGGCCCTGGGGTCGCTTCACTCAAATTTCCATCGAATACGTGCCCGACATCGGCGACAACATCCAGGAGATGTCGGAGTATGCCGACCCGGCCAAGCGAGCGGCCTTGATGGCTGAAATTCAGGCAGAGGGTATGGCCGAGGATCCAGATGCAGTGGGCAAGAACATTGTAATTACGGTGCCCGGCCTCGAATACGGCATGACGGGCACCTGGAGCAATGTCCGGATCGAGTCTGGTAACGGTATTTCCGTACCTCAGGATGAGGACAAGGTCGGTTCCGCCACGGGCGCCGGCAAGGGCACGAATTACACCGGAGAGCTGGTTGTCATCGAGTTCAACGAGAATCTCCTGAGGGGGAGTTATCGCGCCCAGCTGTACTCGAATAAACTCTCCATGGAAGAAATCAATGCCAGGAGCCGCAACTATCTTGGGGAGGTTTCCGGCGAACTGAATTTTGATCCGACGCCGGAGCCGGTGCCTGAATATCAAATGGCGGAAGTTCCGGATGAACTTAGTGATCCGGATTCGGAGTTGCTGCAACGAATAAAAGATGCCGGTGTCCCCGAGGACGTGCAGGGTCAGTACCTCGAAATGATGAGGGGCATGGACCCTGCCATGCAGCAGATGATCCTTGATAGCCAGAGTGATTCTTATTAGAACGTATATTCCGACTCCAGAATTCGAGCCTGCAGGGATTCTGGTCCGGCTTGCAGAACCGGTTATTTACACTGCATGTAGGCCATGGCACAGCCGCCGGTACAGCTCATGACCTGTTGATAGGCCGGGCTCTGAACCATCGCCATCATCTCGGCCTGCGACATCGTCTTCATGCGCTCGCTCAGTGCCTGGATGGCCGCATATTCCTCGCAGGTACAGCTGCAACCTTCGGCGGGCTCCGGTAATTCCAGCGTCGGCGGTGCGGCCGGAGCCGACGGGGTCTGCTGGCGAGGTGGCGTCGCGGCGGATGAACCGGCTGCTGAGGCTGCCGGCAGCCGTTCCGCGGCGCTCGAATCAACCAGCTCGGCCCACATCAGATTCTTGTTCCCGGCCTCGTTCCAACCCTGTCCATAAACCCACGGCGCTGCCCTGGTGCCGCCGATCCCTTCGATCTGAACGTCTTGGGCGGCCAATCGGGCGGTCCATTCAATTGCGCCGTCGGGCCCGAGGGCAGTCAGGTGCAGTGAATGCCCCCCTTCCCTTCGTGTGCCGGCGACCAGCAAGCCACCGTCCTCCGTGGGCAGGAATCGGTCGAACGTGGCATTGAGCCGCTCTGCGGCGGGCTCGATACGGAGTTCACGTCTTAGAGCGCCATCGCCACCGATTTCGATAAACCAGGTGCCGTGCATCGGCGGGTTGAGTTTGCGATCCGCTGCCACACGAACGAGCACAGCGTGGCCGTTTGGCGTTCGCTGGATGTCGTCATAGGTTGAGGCCGCTGCATGCTCAATCCTGCGGTCGCCGCCACTTTCCAGCGTGACGCGCCGCATGAGTGCCATCTGCTGGTTGTTCTGGGCCAGCATTTCGTTGACCGGCAGGTCCTGGGGAACGGCCATGTCGCCGTCCCACATCAGGTCGCGTTCGAGCGCAGGGGATCGCCACAGCAAAGCGCTGGTGGCATCGGTGGCCAGCAGCCTCGTTTCGGCGAATACCCGCGCTTCAATCGAGCGGCCACCGATTTCGAATATTTGTACCGACTCGATATCGGTGTCGAGCGCAGGGGCACCCTTCACCAGGCGCATATTCAATGTGATTCCCATGCCGCCGCTCGGCACCGGAAAGGCGCCGCCGGCCGACGAAATCGCAGTGGCGTTGGTCCACTCGCCCTCAGCCAGGATTTTTCCATCGGGCGAGAGCTTGATTAAGGTGAGCGTGTTTGGCCGATCCCCACTTGCGGATTGGGGCGGCTGGGTGACGACGAAAAAGTTGCCGTCATCGGTCGGGAAAATGCCAGGTACAGCCGATTCCAAAGCGGTGGAATACCACAGGTCGCGTACCGAGCCGTCCTGTGCTGACCAGAATTCCACGGACTTGTTGCCACCCAGTTCTGCGGGTGCAACCACGGCGAATACGCCGTCGCCGCCGCGCTGTAACAACAGGGATTCAAAATTGCGCTGGCCGGTGGTGAGCTGGCGATTTTCGATTCGCCCATCGGGATGCAACTCGGCGATATAGACATTGATGGTCCAGTTGCCCAAAGCCGACTGCCCCAGCGAAGGCATGGTCTTGTACAGCACGCGAACGACATCGCCCTGCCGGTCGCTGTCCATCAGCCAGTGGCTGTGCATGACGTCGTGGCGGGGGACCCAATTCTCATCTGCGTGGGCGGATATCGCGATTATCAATAATGCAATTCGCGCACAAACAGACAACTTTGTGGAAGAACGTTTGGCAACCACAAGAGAGTGAAGACGAGTTCGTGACACCTTGGGTCTACCTACTGGATGGGACAATTGATCTGTGGCGGACATGGCGCCGGGTCATCGGGTGGAGGCGGCGGCGGAGGTATCATGCCCTCGCAAAGTCGCAACCTGAGATTCGTGAACGCAACAAAGCCCATAGGAACATCCAGCATCGCTGCATTCGCGATGGCCATTACGAGATCCGCCTGTGCGCTGGACGCGCCCATTTGTGCGGCAACTGCACCTCCCCCTAACGACAGGATATAAGCAGTGGCGGCAGCGAGCGCGGCGATGAGCCTGTTGGTGATAAAGCTATCAACCAGGCAGCAAAACAGCTCAACACCGGAATAGTTGGCCCAGCAGCTGAAATACCCTATCCAGGCGAGTACTGTAGCCACGATGGCAGTGATAATGATGATCCATTCGGCAGCCTCCAACCCTCCGTAGCCTCCAGGTCCCACGGCCATGCCGGTGACCGTCCCGCTCCCGGTTTCGACTCGCCACCACGCCGAATTCGCGGAGGAAACATTTTGCGCAAGAATGAGTCCGTATCCGGACCGGAGTTCAGCGCGAGCCAGCGAGATCATGGGTTCCGGGATTTCAAGGTCCTCAAGCTTGGACGCCTCCGCCGGGCCGACATACAACAGCGGCTCATCCTGTGCTTCGAGTATTGGAAACGCTGACCGATTAACTGCCGTTTTTCTT
>JBFHEJ010000221.1:0-4642 GCA_041584255.1 Lysobacterales bacterium | reverse complement strand
GCCCCGCGCTTGCCGCGGGGTTTTTTTGGCTCGCTCCTACAGCGGATCGCCGGGCAGCCTGGACGGTTTCAGCATCTTGACGGTGCGCCCGGCCAGCCGGTTGGCATGCTCGCGAAAGGACTCGTAGCTTACGGAGCCCTCGGCCACGATCTCGCGGGCCAGGTCGTCCAGGCTGTGGGCGCCGCCGGAGGCGCTGCGTATTTCCTCATCTACGGCGCGCAGGATAACCACCGCACGTGCCGTCACCTCGGCACTCGCTTCGCTAACAAACAGATCGTCTGCCGACTTGCCCCACTCGGCGACGTCTTCCACCGACAGGCGGTGGCGTCTCGGGCTGGTGGTGCCAGACCGCACCAGGATTTCGAGCGCGTAGTATTCGGCCAGCCCTTCGACGATCCAGTCCGCTCCGGGTTTGGCACGCACGCCGGTGGCGACGTGCACCAGTTCGTGCAGGAGCGTGCTGGTGCCGTTTTCGCTGATGAGCGGACGGTCGGCATGAATGTACAGGGAGGCAGGCCCGGAAAGGCCGCCACGCCACATGGGATCGCCTGCGCCGACCACCAGCAGGCGATCGGGCGTGGAGGTGAAGATGTCCTTGAGGGTCGGAACCGTCCACCGCAGGAAGGCCAGGATATCCTGCCTTCTGAGGCCCTGGCCTACCGGCCCGGCCACCGCCACCTGCGTGTCCGCGATGGTTGCCCAGCGCACGCCCAGATCCCCAACCGCCATCCAGCCGGTAGGCCGGTCGAAGTTGCGGTCTTCGTGGGTGACGACGTACTCACCGCGGTCGGTGCGCTCGTACGGCGTGATCGAGGACCAACCGGCCGGGAGATCGAACTTGAGGCGGGCGGATGCGCGGCCACCCTTCAAGCTGCGGGTGAACACGGGCGGAACCAGGTCGTCGCCGCGAAAGATCGCCCAATCGGACGTCAACATGCCGTCGTAGGCGCCGTTCGTTCTGCGGCTGTTGAGGTTTACCTGCCAGTTCAGCTCGCCACCCGTCTCCGCCGGTGTCCAGCGGACGTAGCGGCCGTTCGTTTCGATCAGGCCGCTGCCTTCGAAGTCACGATAGCGGTCATCGTCGAGGCGAAAACGCAGTTCGCGTACGATATCCCGTGGCTGACTGAGTTTCAGGCTCATGTTCACCCACTCCTTGCCGGCCTGAACCTCGGCCTTGTAGCGCACTTCGTAGACGTACTCGATGCCGAACGCGGCTCGCGACAGCACCAGGAGAACAGGCAGCAGCAGGGTGAAGGACAGGGCCGTGGCTTTATGTCGGTGGCGAAGTCCGGTCATGAATGTCGTCCTCGAACCATTATGGAAATTTCCTCGTGAATTCTAGCCTGGCGCGGCCGCTGACCATGCACCGAGCGTTACGCGCTTAGTCCCTTCCAGATCGCAAAGGGTTTCAATGAATTCGAAATCGTTGTCGGCCAGGATCGCCTGGCATTCCCCGGCCTGATCATGCCCGTGTTCCAGCAGCAACCAGCCGCCTGAAACGAGGTGAGCGGGCGCTTCGCGAGAGATCGCACGAATCGCTTCCAGCCCGTCGGCCCCGCCAAGCAGCGCGGATCGAGGCTCGAACTGCACGTCACCCTGCGACAGGTGCGGATCACCCTCGGCCACGTAGGGTGGGTTGCTGACCACGATATCGAATTTGCCGGTAAGCGGGTCGAACCAGGAGCCGGCATGAAACTTCACCCTCTCGAGCTTCAGCCGGCGGGCGTTTTCGCGTGCGAGCGCCAGGGCCGCCTGCGAAATCTCCGAGGCATGAATTTCGCACTGGGGACGTTCATGCGCCAGAGCCAGTGCAATGGCGCCCGACCCCGTCCCAAGGTCGGCGATGCGTAACGGGGCGTCGAGGGGAATTCGCTCCAGCGCCGCCTCGACCAGGCGCTCGGATTCCGGGCGGGGGATGAGCACGGCTGGGGCAATGCTCAGTCGCAGCGACCAGAACTCGCGTTCGCCCGTGATGTAAGCCACCGGTTCGCCCACCGCCCTGCGCGCCAACAGTTCCAGGTACTGCCGCGACGCCGGGGCCGGCACGTCTTCGTCCCTGTGCGCGAACAGAAAAGCGCGCGAAACGCCCATGGCGAATGCCAGCAGGACTTCTGCCTCCAGGGAAGCGGCATTGCAATCCGTCAGTTGCCGCTTGCCGTCGCTAAGGAGTTCCCTGACGGTCGCCATGATCGAATGATACCTGCTTTGCCAGCTTCGCCCGGATCGCCGAATCCCCGGGGCAATATGCAGGTAAAATAGAGTCTCCTTCTTGTTTCACTCGACAAAGTATGCGCAAACTGTTCCAGAAATGGCCCAAATCGTCAGAAAAACAACCATATAGCGGTCACATGGGCATCGTTCTCAAGTCCCCCGAAGAGATCGAGAAGATGCGTGTTGCCGGTCAGCTCGCGGCTGAAGTGCTGCGCATGATCGCGCCGCATGTGGAGCCTGGCATCACGACGGGTGAACTCGATCGCATCTGCCACCAGTACATCACTGAGAAACAACAGGCGATTCCGGCCCCGCTCAATTATCGTGGATTTCCGAAGTCGATCTGCACTTCGGTGAACCACGTCGTGTGCCACGGCATTCCCGGCGACAGGGTGCTCAAGGACGGTGACATCGTCAACATTGACATTACCGTGATCAAGGACGGCTGGCACGGCGACACCAGCAAGATGTTCCAGGTCGGCAGTCCGACGATTCGCGGGAAGCGCATTTCCGACATCGCCCACGAGGCCATGGCTTGCGGCGTCCAGATGGTTGCACCTGGGGCGCGGCTCGGCGACATCGGGCACGCCATTCAGACTTATGCCCAGGGCCAGGGTTGCTCGGTCGTTCGCGAATATTGCGGGCATGGCATCGGCAAGGGATTTCACGAAGAGCCGCAGGTGCTGCATTACGGCAAGCCCGGCACCGGCGAATTGCTGGTGCCTGGCATGGTGTTCACCATCGAGCCCATGATCAATCTCGGTAAGCGCGAAACGCGCCTGTTGCCGGATGGATGGACCGTGATCACCCGCGACCGCAGTCTCTCGGCCCAGTGGGAGCACACCATCGCGGTCACCGAGGATGGCCATGACGTCCTGACTCGGCTGCCTGGTGACGATCTCTGACCATGAATCGGCTGACCGCCCCGGCCGCCGCCAGGGGCTGTACGGATCTTCCTTCACTCCTTGACGCCGCGCGGGCGCACCGCGGGGAAGCAGAGCTTTGTGCCTTAATCCGGGCCGAGCTGAGCCGCCTGGACGACCAGTTGGCGGAGCGATTCTGGCAGGGCGACGAGGTCGTCGACCTGGTGCGGGCCCGGGCCTGGGCGGTGGAACAGCTGATCCTGCTTGCGTGGCAGGCGTGCGTGATCGGCCGGCTGGAAAAAGAGCACCATCAGCCCTGCCTGGTGGCGGTGGGGGGCTTCGGTAGAGGCGAGCTGCACCCGCATTCCGACGTCGACCTGTTGATACTGGTCGACAGTGACGTTGATGAGGCGCCGACCAACGAAGCCATCGCATCGTTCGTCCAGCTGCTGTGGGACGCCGGCTTCTACCTCGGCCACAGCGTACGGACGGTGGCAGCCTGTGTCGAAGAGGCCGAGGAAGACGTCGCCACTGCCACGAGCCTGATGGAATCGCGTTCGTTGAGCGGAGCGCCCGGAATTTTTGCGCGCATGCAGGCGGCGATCGCGCCCGAAAAAATGTGGGACGCACGCACCTTCTTCACCGCCAAGCGCGAAGAGCAGCAGGCGCGCCACGCCCGGTTCAACGACACTGCGTATAACCTCGAACCCAACATCAAGGAGGGGCCGGGCGGGCTGCGCGACATCCAGATGATTGGCTGGGTGGCCAAACGTCATTTCGGCGCCCAGACACTGCACGGTCTGGTGGAGCACGGCTTTCTGACCGAGTCGGAGTGCGACGATTTACAGGCCGGCAAGCGATTGTTGTGGCGGGTCCGGTATGCCCTGCATCTTCTCGCCGGGCGTGGTGAAGATCGCCTGCTGTTCGACTATCAGCGCGAGATCGGCCGAAAATTCGGGTTCAGCGACGCCGAGGCCAACCTGGCGGTCGAGCAGTTCATGCAGGTCTATTACCGTGCCGTGATGCAACTCGAGCGACTGAACGAGCGGTTGCTCCAGCTGTTCGAAGAAGAACTGCTGCATCCCCCGGAAGACGAGGCATTGCCCCTGACCGACGACTTCAGCGTGCGGCACGGATTCATCGAGCTGAGGGACGAAGCGACCCTGATTCGGAGACCAGCCGCGCTGATGGAGCTGTTCCTGCTACTCGCGCGCGAGCCCGAACTCCGTGGTGTGCGGGCTTCGACCGTACGCGCCATTCGCGATCATCTCGACATCATCGATGACGACTTCAGGAACAGCAGCGAGGTCAACCAGTTGTTTCTCGAGTTGCTCAGCCAACCGCGGGGCGTCTACACCCAGCTCAGCCGCATGAATCGCTATGGGGTGTTGGCCGCCTACCTGCCGGAATTCGGCAACATCGTCGGGCGCATGCAATACGATCTTTTTCATGTCTACACCGTGGATCAGCACACGCTGTTCGTGGTGCGAAACCTCAGGCGATTTGCGTACGGCAAGTACCGCGAGGAGTTTCCCCACACGCAACAGGTCTTTCGCCGCATTGAACAG
>JBFHEJ010000220.1:0-4652 GCA_041584255.1 Lysobacterales bacterium | reverse complement strand
GGCACGGCGCGACCAGTGTGGATCGAAAAAACGGTGCTTGAGCATGTGACGGCCTTGTTGCTCGATCCATTCCGGCTGGATGGCGGCGTTGATCCGTGCATAGGGCCGCGAGGTTTCGACGATCTCGCCGGCCATCAACCATTTCGGCCCGCTCTTGAACAGTCCGGAGCCCGGAAAGATATGAAATTGCCGTGAGCGCGTACCCTGGTAGGCATGGCTTTCCGGCAGCCGGTTGCCGACGTGACTCAGCAGCCCGGACAGCAGGGCCTTGTGGATCGGTGTGTCGATCCCCTTGCCCGAAATGGTGCGTCCGCGGAGCTTCAGCCCGCCCTCGCGCGCCTGGACGCGAAGTTGTTGGTATAGGTCGAACCACTCCAACACCCTTTGCCAGTTGAGGAATTCCCGCCGGCACAGCTTGCGAAACTGGTTTCCCGACTGGCTCGACCGCTGCTTGCGCAGGTATCGCCAAAGCCGCAGCAACCCGGCGAAATCGGACTTGGGGTCAACAAAGCGCGCGTGGCTCTCGTCAGCCTGCTGTTGGCGGTCGAGGGGCCGCTCCCTTGGATCCTGGATGCTCAGAGCCGCCGCAAGGACCATGACGTTTTCGAGGCAGCCCAGTCGGTCGCCCTCGAGCACCATGCGGCCAAGCCGTACGTCCATGGGCCACTCAACCAGGCGGCGCCCCATCGGCAGCACAACGCGTTTCTCATCAATCGCCCCGAGTTCGAGCAGCAGGCTGTAGGCGTCTTTGATCATGCGTGGCGCGGGCGGGTCTACAAACGGAAAGTCCTCGACATCGCCGAGCCCCATGCACAGCATTTGCAGGATTACCGTCGCCAGCGAGGTGCGCAGTATCTCGGGCTCCGTGAATTCCGGACGGGCGTTGAAATCTGACTCGTCATACAGCCGCACACAGGTTCCCGGCCCGAGTCGCCCACAACGCCCTGCCCTCTGGTTGGCGCTGGCTTGGGAAACAGGTTCGATGGGCAAGCGCTGGATGCGGCTTCGATGGGCGTAGCGGCTGATTCGCGCCAGCCCCGAGTCGATCACGAAGCGGATGCGCGGGACGGTGAGCGAGGTTTCGGCAATGTTGGTCGCAAGAATGATCCTACGTGCCGACCCCGGATGGAATACGCGGTGCTGCTCGGCTGCTGAGAGTCGGGCGAACAAGGGGAGAATCTCGGTGTGCCTGAACGCCTGACGGGCCAGGAAATCGCTGGCTTCGCGTATCTCCCGCTCTCCCGACAAAAAGACCAGGGTGTCGCCCCTGGAGTCGATTTTATTCAGGAACCGCACCGCGTCTGCGATGCCCTGGTAGAGATCACGTCCACCGGGATCCCGGCCTGACGAGTCTCCCCCGCTATCGCCGTCTCCATCGGCCAGGGGCCGGTAAACGATGTCCACGGGGTAGCCGCGACCTGACACCTCGACCACGCGGGCATCGTCGAAATGACGAGAGAATTTCCCGGTATCGATGGTGGCGGAGGTGATGATCAGCCGCAGATCAGGCCGTCGGGGCAGCAGACGTTTCAGATAGCCGAGCAAAAAGTCGATATTGAGACTGCGCTCGTGAGCCTCATCGACAATGATGGTGTCGTAGTGCCCCAACCGTGGATTCCGGGTGAGCTCCGCAAGCAAAATGCCGTCGGTCATGAAACGGATGCGGTTGCGGGGCGCGGTGCTGTCGCGAAACCTGACCCGATAGCCTACCAGCCCGCTAAAGCGCAGATCGGAGGGTTCGCCCAGTTCCTCCGACACGCGCTCGGCCATGGCGCGAGCGGCGATGCGACGCGGCTGTGTGCAGGCGATCAGGCCCCGACCACTGCGCCCCGCCTCCAGGCACATCTTCGGTATCTGTGTTGTCTTTCCCGAGCCGGTCTCGCCGGCAACGATCAGCACCTGCTCTTCACGGATCGCCGTGACAATGGCCTCCCGGTGCGCACTGATAGGCAAGGCCGGATCGTAGTGGACCTTGATGGCGGTTTCAGGCATCGGGCTATTCTAGCGTCCCGAGCCTGTCCCACGCCGCTGGCTGGCGGCTCGAACAGCCGCTTGAAAGGCCACGGTCATCGGCGACACGAAGCACCGCCGCCGCAGCCACCCTGGCCGATTCGCGGCTATAATCGCCGTTTCCCGTAACCGGCCACCGTGCAGCGGACATGGAACTGAACTTCAGGAGCGACAACGAAACGCCGGCAGCGCCCGCCATCATGGAGGCGATCGCCGAGGCGAACCACGGAACGGCCCATGCCTATGGCGAGGACGACTGGACATCGAGGCTGGATGAAGCGTTTTCTGAGCGCTTTCAGACCAGGGTGAGTGTCGTGCCCATGTCAACCGGAACCGTGTGCAACGCGATCGCCCTGGCTTGTGTCACGCCACCCTGGGGAGCGGTCTTTTGCCATCGCAGCGCCCACATCTACAGCGACGAGAGCGGTGCCCCCGAATTCTTCGGCAACGGCTTGCGCCTGGTGCCGGTAGAGGGCGCCAAGGGTAAACTGCCACGCCGGGCGCTAAAGTCGGCGATACGCGCCAACGAGGGCCACGGTGTGCACAGCTACGTGCCGTCTGCCGTCAGCATCACGCAATCCACAGAATCAGGCACGGTATACACGCAGGACGAGATCGCCGCCCTGGCCGAAGTCGCCAGGGACCACGAAATGGCCATGCACCTCGACGGCGCCCGATTCGCCAACGCTCTCGCCGCCAGCGGGACGGAACCTTCGGACATGAGCTGGCGCGCGGGCGTGGAGATGATGTCATTCGGCGCCAGCAAGAACGGCTGCATTGCCGCCGAGGCACTGCTGTTCTTCGAGCGCCAGGAACTTCGGGAACAGGCTGAACGCCTGCGCAAGCGCTCGGGCCACCTGATCAGCAAGATGCGCTTCGTTTCGGCACAGTTGCTCGCCTGCCTGGAAGATGATCTGTGGTTGCACCTTGCCACCCATGCCAACCGGCAGGCCGCACGCTTCGCCGAGGCAGTCGAGGCACACGAGACGGCCGAACTCGAATTCCCCGTCGAGGCCAACGAGGTGTTCCTGCGCTGGACGGAATCGGGGTTTTCAGCACTGCGGGACGCCGGGGTCGACTTTCACATGTGGCCCGGCCGCGATGACCTGGCCCGCTTCGTCTTCGCGCACTCTACCGATGAACGCGTTACCGACAAACTCTGCAAGCTCCTCTCCAAAATCGGCTGAACACCCAAAAATCAAAGAACTGGGACGTAGAACGCGAAAGACGTGAAAATAGACATGGAGTTAGGTTTCATTCGCGTCCTCTTCGTATTGTTTTTTCTTTTCAGGCTCGAAACTAAACGCGGTACTCCGCCCGGGTAGGAATCTCGGGATGAAGTTCGTTCAAAGCGATTGAGATACCGTTGGCGCTGACCACCCGGGCGTGATGCCGTTTCAGTTTGCGCGGCTCAGGCACGCCGCAGGAATGCGCGATGACCGAAACTTCCTTCATCATGTTCTTGGCGTAGTTCGCAACCCTGACCGATTTCAGTTCGGGCACCAACCCGCGCTGGAGTTTCTTATCATGGGTGGTGACGCCGGTCGGGCAGGTGTTCTTGTTGCACTGCATCGCCTGGATGCAACCCAGCGCAAACATGAATCCACGCGCCGAGTTGACGGCGTCGGCACCGGCGCACAGCGCCCAGGCTACCTCCGCAGGTGTCACGCGCTTGCCCGACGCGATCACGCGGATTCGTCCGCTAAGGCCGTACTCGTTCAGCTTATCCACCACCATCGGCAGAGATTCGCGGATCGGCAGTCCCATTTCGTCCATCAGTGGCAACGGCGCGGCACCCGTGCCCCCGTCCCCACTGTCGATGGTGATGAAGTCTGGCGCGGCCTCGATGGCACGCTCGTGAATCAGGCTGCAGAATTCATCGAGCCAGCCATAAGCCCCGATGACGCACTTGAAGCCTGTCGGCAGCCCACTCACTTCGCGGATATGAGCCACCATTTCTAGGATGTCGGACACGTTGTGTATTTCGGGGTGACGATTCGGGCTGATTGACGCCACGCCGACCGGTATCCCCCTGATCTCGGCGATTTCGTCGGTCACCTTGATGGCCGGCAGAATGCCGCCCTTTCCCGGCTTGGCGCCCTGCGAAAGCTTCAGTTCGATCATTTTCACCTGCGGCATCTCACCGACGGTGCGTAGCTGGTCGTCGTTCAGTCGTCCCGCCGCATCCCGGGCGCCGTACTTGGCGGTACCGATCTGGAAAACCACGTCACAGCCGCCCTCCAGGTGCCAGGGAGCAATGCCACCCTCGCCCGTGTTGAGCCAGATACCGGCCATCTTGGCGCCATGAGACAGCGCCTGGACTGCCGGCTTGGACAAGGAGCCGTAACTCATCGCCGAGATATTGAAAAAAGACCGTGTGCGGTAAGGCTTTCGAGCAAAGGGGCCGAATTCAATTTCGCTGAATTCGTGAATCTCCCCCTCGAGCTGGGGAAACATGCAGTTGGCAAACATCACGGTGCCCTCGGGTCTGAGGTCCTTGGTCGAACCAAACGCCGCAGTGTTGTTTATGTCCTTGGCAGCCCGATAGGCCCAGGATCGTTGTGCGCGGTTGAACGGCAGCTCTTCGCGATCCATAGCGAAGAAGTACTGGCGAAAAAACTCACCCAAGTGCTCGAAGAAGT
>JBFHEJ010000219.1:0-4667 GCA_041584255.1 Lysobacterales bacterium | reverse complement strand
TGGCAGGATGCACAGGAAGCCTGCCCCAGTCCTGAGGTCGCATGGGTGTCGTAAAAATGTTTGCGCCCTGCGGTGATGACCGCGGGCAGCGGCGAAAAAACGCTCTCGCTGTCCGTAACGGCCCGCGTGCTTACATCCACGGTCACCAGGGTGGCGGTGAAATGGTTCCACACGAAAAGTCTGCCGTTGGCATCGTCCAGCGCCAGCCCGATCGGTCCTTCGCCCACTTCGATGGGGGCCACGCCGGGCAAGCGGGCGCCGGCGGCGTCGATCACGATGACGTTGTTCGAACCCATGCCGGCGACATAACCGCGCGAGCCATCAGACGACCACACAATCCCGCGGGGGTCACCGATCGACTGGTTGCGCTGCGATTGCGCCACCGTCGAGGCACTGTAGTCGAGGTGGGGATTAAGGTCGGCAAGCTGCTTGCTAGAAAGGTCGGCGGGATCCACCGAGGCCATCATCACCCGTACGAAGCGGCCACTCAGGTTAGGCTCGAAGCGTATCTCGTTGGTGGCGTCGGTTCCGACCAGGGTGATTCTGCCATCAACCGGGTTGACTGCCAGGCTCATGCCAATGTTCATCAACCCGGTGACGTAATCGACTGACAATGACTGGGCGTCGATCACGGCGATGTCCCGGTCGGGAATGTCCCAGCCTGGAACACGACTGGAACCCTCGGCATCGGCGCCGGAGACCCACGGCGTCCAGTTGCCATTGTTATCGTCCATCCATTGCCCGTCGCTATTCTTCTTGACGATCAATGCGCTGCGGGGAGGATTAGGAAGATCGCCGTTGATCGGCGGCGCAAACTGCATACCGACGTTGGGCGGCGGCGTTGTCCCGCCGTGGGGCGTTTCCGGAAACAGGATGATGTTTCGAGGATCGAGCTCGCCGCTGGTTTTTCCGGCCAGCACGGTAGAAGCATTGCCCGACTCGAATATCGCCACGTAGACTGTGCTGCCATCGGGACTCACGGCCAGCGCACGCGGGTCCTCCGCTGCAATGTCGATTTCGACCGGATTGTTCTCCAGGCTTATTGGATTGAACACCTGGATCGTGTTTGCCTGCGAGCAACTGACAAAGGCGCGCTCGGGGTTGCCCGCGAACACCACGTCGTATGGCTCGTCCAGGGTGAGCAGTGTGGCTTTGACTCGCCGCGATCCGAGTTCGACAATACTGATGCTATCGGAAACATGATTGACCACCCACAATTCGTTGTCAGTGCGGAAGCGGACCGATACCGGGTCGACACCCACGGGCACATGGCCAATGGCCCTGGGCCGACTACCGGTGATGTCGAACAGCTGCACGCGATTGTCCGCCGTATGGGCAACCGCCAGCATCCGGCCATTGGGGCTCAGGTCGATGGGGTGACTGGGGTGGTTCTCCCAGTTGACGTATGGCAGGTTCTGGGCGGGTAAGGCGTCAACCAACAGGAATGCAGCAAGGAAGGCGATGAAAAATTTCATGAGGGCGGCTCCAGCGTGTGTTCCGCGATCGAACCTAACGCAACCGGTCGTGGTTGCCATGATCGTTCCCTGATCATTTCCTGACCATCGATGAAATACCGCTTCGGATCTTTCGAACTCGACAGCGCTGAACGCCGGCTGATTCGCGGCGGCAGGGAGCTGCACCTTCAACCCAAGACCTTCGACACGCTGGTTTTCCTGGTGGAAAATCGCGGGCGCCTGGTCGCCAAGGATGACCTGATGGATCATCTCTGGCCGGACCAAGTCGTCACCGAGCACTCGCTCACCCGCTCCATCCGCGAGGTTCGCAAGGCGTTGGGCGACCGCCCGGCTCAAAGTGAGTACGTTGAGACCGTGCCCAAGTCCGGATACCGCTTTGTCGCCGATGTCAGCGAGATTAGGGAAGGCCCTGCGGACACCGGCCACTTCTTGGCGGGTGGGCCACGTAAGTCCAGGCAGGCCTGGATTGCCGCTGCCATCGTCGTCCTTTTGGTTGGCATCACCATTTGGCTGGGCTGGCAGCGGCCCGCCCCGTCCGGCCAGGCTGGGACGCCGGTCCTGGCGATCCTGCCTTTTGGAAACTTGACCGACGAATCCGACAACGACCTAGTGATGCGTGGCGTTGTCGAGGATGTAAGGGCGCGCCTGGCCACGTCCGGTCAACTGGCGCTCACTTCCGGTGTGTCCGCCGGTGCGCTGCAGTCACTCGATCCGCAGCATGACCGCTGGCCGGAGCTGCTCGAAGCCGACTGGCTGCTGAGCGGCCAGATGGACAGCGCCGCCAAGTACCAATTCGTCACCCTCGAGCTAACGTCGGCAACCGAGGGCGTCGCCTGGGAAGAGGAGATCCGCATCAGGAGCGGAGACCTGATCGGTGTGGCCGAAAAAATCGCGCGAAAGGTGGCGCAAACGCTGGAGCTCAACCTGCCGGCGGCGCCGCGCTACCTGACGATGGCCGCGGACGTGGACTCCATTAACGCCCACCACACGTACCTGATGGCCCGCGGCCTGCTGGCGCAGCGCAATCCCGCCAACGTCGCGCGCGCGGTCCAGTTGCTCCACGAGGTCCTCGAGCTCAAGCCCGACCACGCCGACGCGCTGGCCGCGCTCGGCATTGCCTACATCCTGAGTCCCGACCAGTATTATCCGATCGGCGTCGCCGGTGAACGGGCGAACGAACTGTTCGACCAGGCCATCGACATCAACCCGGAGCTGGCGCTGGCCTGGGCCGGCAAGGCCCTGCTCGTGCTGGTGCGGGACGGCGACCTCGACGAACAGCGCCGCTACATCGAACGGGCGCTGGAGCTCAATCCTTTCGATGCCGACGCGCTGGGATGGGCCGCCAACCTGGCCGGCAGCGAGGGGCGGATCATCGATGCCTTCAACTATTTCAACCGCGCCCTGGCCGTCGACCCGCTGCATGTCACCGTCAGCGGCAACCTGTCCTTCAACCTCGCCCGCCAGGGCCGCTACGACCAGGCCGAGGCGCTGCTGGCCACCACGCGGTCACGCCTCGGCGACCAGCCCATGCTGGTTTACTTCGAGGTTTCCATCGACACGGCCCAGGGCAAGCTGCGCTCGGCACTGGAGCGCTCGCAGCAAGCCGTGCTTGACTGGCCCGATTCGGTGTTTTTCGCAGGTCAGCTGGCCACCGCGTACGCCCGGCTGCAGATGAAAGAAGAGGCCGCCGAATGGGTGGACTATGCGCGCGACCTGCCCGGACAGGACGAGCAGCGCTTCGGCGCAGCGCTGTTCGTGTGGAGCGCGTTTGGCGACAAGGAGCGGTTGGCCGACCAGTTGGAAACGATGCTGGCCCACCCGGATTTTAACGACGAGCAACCGACGCAATCGGCACCCGCCATGCTCGGTAACCTGATCGAGGGCTACGGCCAGCTCGCGGACTGCGCCATGGTCGAACGCCTGTTCGGCTATCGCTTTCCCTCGCTGGACGCCCTTGAAGGCCGCCGCGGCACCTTCGCCCCGATCGCCCACCTGGCTCACTGGCTGGCCTGGTGCCTGCAGGCCGACGGCAGAGGCGACGAGGCCCGCCCCTGGCTCGAGATGGTGGCCGGGGAATACGCTTTCATGCGCACCCAGGGCCTCGGCGACGCCACGCCAGCCATGCTGGTCGAAGCGCAAAACCAGCTCCTGCTGGGTGATCCGGAGGCGTCCCTTCGCACCCTGGAATCCATGGTCGAAATCGGCTGGCTGGACCAGGGTAGCCTGGTGCATGATCCCCGCTGGTCCGGTCTGCGGGATAATCCCGGTTTCGTGCGCCTGACCAACACGGTGGTGCGGAGGACCAGCGAGCTGCGTGACGGCTTGCGGCGCGACGGGGTGGTAGCGGCGTTTCGCGAGTCGTTGGCCGGGCGCCCCGAAACAGCGGATTGAGGGGAAAAAGCAACGCATCCGGCGGGAACCCGTGACCTCTCGCACAATCTAATCAGGCGAGTTTGGAATACAATATGCAACCCATATATAGACGTTAATGTTTGACCGGAGATCAAGGAGACTATGAACCAGCAAATACTCAGAACCGCACGCCCATCGACGCTGCCGACGGTGACCGTCAACCGCGTGCTGCGCAACACCTATGCGCTGCTATCCATGCTCTTCCTGTTTGGCGCGGCCACCAGTTGGCTGGCCCTCAGCCAGGGCTGGTACATCGGGTTCTGGCCGTTCGTGATCGGCATCGTGGCGTTTTCGTTCGCCATCACCGCCGCGCGCAACAGCGCCTGGGGGATTGTGCTCGGCTTCGCGTTTTCCGGTTTCCTCGGCATCGTCACCGGGGCCAATGTCAATGTCGCGCTCAGCGCCTACAGCAACGGCGGCACGCTGGTGGTGTCGGCCTTTGCCCTGACGGCCGTGCTGTTCCTCGGCCTGTCAGCCTACGCCATGACCACCAAGCGGGATTTCAGCGGCTGGGCCGCCTTCCTGGGCATCGGCACGCTGGCCGTGTTCGGGGCCTTCATCCTGAATTACTGGCTGGCGATTCCGGCGCTGTACCTGGCGATTTCGACCATGGTGGTGCTGCTGGCCAGCGGCTGGATCATCTGGCACACCCAGATGATCGTGCGCAACGGTGAGACCAACTACATCATGGCTGCCGTCGGCCTGCTGGTCGACATTTTCGCGCTGTTCAACAACCTGCTGGCCCTGCTGGGCTTCGGTTTTGGGGACGACTGAGCACGA
>JBFHEJ010000218.1:0-4690 GCA_041584255.1 Lysobacterales bacterium | reverse complement strand
GACAATTGGATTGATTCATTGGTCCAGTGGCACCTTTTGTAGTTGTGTTGCTTCGACGGCTTTGTGACATCAGATAATGCGCCCATCAGGGATTTTCAACGGTTTCGGAATTCTCGATCTCGTTGGCGCGCTTGTTTATTGTCGAAATGCGCAGCGGTGGAACGCGCGAGAATTCCTGTTCCAGCTGCCTGCTGATCTCCTGCAAATCAACGTCGCTCTCAATGACGGTCGGAGTCAGCATGACCAGGGTCTCGCTACGCGCTCGTGACGTCGACCGAGAGCCGAAAAGGGCACCGATCACAGGAACACGGTGCAGGAAGGGCACTCCTGAGCGCCCGAGGGACTCCTGTTCTGAAATCAGGCCACCGAGAAACACCGTCTGGCCGGACTGCACCGCCACCTGGCTCGTCACCGACTTGTTGTTGATCGGCGGGTTGCCGCTGGTGGAGATATCCGGATCGCGAGCGCCGGGACGGCTGACGTCCTGGGTGATGTCCATGTACACCAACCCACCCGGGTTGATGCGTGGCGTGACCGTCAGCGTGACACCCGTCGATACGTACTGAGCGCTGCTGACGACATTGTTGGTTCCGGTGGAAATACTCGAAGACTGAACCGGCACCTGGGTGCCGACTGTAATTGTCGCGGTGGCGTTGTTCCGCACCAACAACGAAGGCGCAGCCAGGGAGCGCACGTCGGTAATGTTGTCGAGCGCCGCTATCGTAGCCTGGATAAACGTGGTGGCTCCATTCTTGAGCTGGCTCGCCGTACCCAGGAAGTTGAAGCCCGATTCGGTGCCTGAACCGAATTCCACCGTGTCGAAGATGCGCTCGGTTCCGATCGCACCCTCGACGGGCAGTACGTCGATGTTGTTGGCCAGGAACCAGCTCACGCCGAACTGCAGTTCCTCGCTGAGCTCGACGTCGAGCACCTGGGACTCGATCAACACCTGTAGCGGCTGGATATCGATCCGCTCGATCGCCGCCAGGATCGAATTGTACTGCGATTGCGTAGACTGAATCAGGAGCGAGTTCGTTTCGAGCACCGAGGTGATGCGAATGTCTCCGTCGTCGAAGTTGATGACGGACGCTCCGGCTCCGTCACCGCCCGGTGCACCGGGCTGGCCCTGACCGCCACCCGCACCGCCACCAAGGCGGTTCTGATTGAAGTCACCAACGGAACCCACGGTCACCGGCTCCAGGCCGGGAGCGAGGGTGCCGCGGGGCTGATTTGAAGTGGTCTGTCCGCCTTCACCACCGAACAGCTCTGTAAGGTATCCCGCCAGGACCGGTGCTTCGAGGTTCTTCACGCGGTATACGAACAGCTGCTTGCCCGAACCCGCCGCGCCGCGGTCAAGAACCTTGATCCATTCCTCGGCCTTGCTCAGGTATTCCTCCTGGTAGGTGATCACCATGATGGAGCCGAGCCGCTCCAGTGGAATGAAACGGAACATGCCGGCGAGGGGCGATTCGCCCTGGGAACCAAACACGCCTTCGAGCTCGCCGATGATCGACTCGACGTCGACGGTGCGCAGCGGGAAAATGCCCACCGACATGCCTTCGAGCCAGTCGACATCGAATATCTCCACGGTTCGCAGGTAATTCCTCAGTTCCTCGCGGGTGCCAGCCAGGAAGATCATGCTGCGCATCTGGTCGACCTGCACGATGGCGCCGTCTCGCACATAAGGTTGCAGGATCTTTTCCATCTCGGTGGCCGAGATGTAGTTCAGCGGCACGCCCCGTACCTCGTATCCGCGCACCAGCTCCGCTGAGCCGATTTCAGGTACCAGGTGACCGGGAATAGCGTCATTGACCGGCAAGACGTGATATCTGCCCTCCGTGAACACCAGGGTCGCGCCATTCCACTGTAGCAAGAGTTCGAGAATTGGCAGCAACTGTTTCTTGGCCACCGGTTTCGACGTCGAGAACGTCACCTCACCACTGACACCGGGGCCAATGACGAAGGTCTCCTGCAGGACCTCACCGAGTATGGTGTGGACCACGGACTGAATCGATTCGCCTTCGAAGTTGAGAACGATCTCTCCATCCTCCGAAACCACGTCTGCGCGGGCTGCCGCGGCCTCTTCATCGATAAAAACGCCGGTGCCCTCATAAATTTCAATCTCTTCAACACCCTGGCTGGCGGACTCCTGGTCGTTGGAAATCACCGTTTCGGACTTGGGCGGCTCCGATGAAGTGGTGCGGATGGTTTTACCGGTGCTGTGCGGACGTATGGCCCGGGTCTGCGTGGTGCATGCCGCAACCACGGCTACGATCACCATCACGATCAGGGTCCGTTGCAACTGTGTTGTGTACATCAATCTCAACCTTTTATCCTGGGTGAGTCCGGGTTCGACGCCATCAGCGCCAGACCGGTCCTATTCCCTGTCTTCCCCATTGCCTTGTTCTTGTTCCTGGGCATTCGAATCTTCGGTACGTTGCCGCGAGCGCTGGATCATTGTCTGGATGGCATCGCGGTAATTTTCCGCTTCGGCAGCATCCCTTTCTTCAGCGGCCCGTCGTAACTCCTCGCGCCGCTCCTCGATTCTCTGGCGAATCTGTTCGGCGCGTGTCAGCGCCTCTTCCGGATCGCTTTCCCCACCATCTGATGCCAACTGGTCGCTTTCGGCTGTGCTCTCGCTGGCAGCCTGTGTTACCGCCTTCTTGGGGGGTTCCCTGATCATGGCGTCGTGGACCTGCAATTCGAGCTGCATTTCCTCGCCTTCGGCTGATGCCAGGGTCACCATGCGCTCCTCGATCCGGCTGACCTGCCAGGTGCCAAAATCACCCTCCAGCGGCTTACCCTCGAAAGCTACCAGTGAGTGTGGCTGGTCCTTGGTTTTCAAGGTCGCCATGCGTAACGAAGGCGTGATGATAATGCCTGCAAGTTCCACTTCCGGCGCGCCGACGTCATCGACCGGCGGCAGCTCGTCCTCGGCGTCGCCGTCAGCCAGGACCGGGGCGGGACGGCGGGTTTCGTTAAATACCGGCCGCTCCGAGACCACCGCGTACTCTTCCAGCGGCCTGGCCGACTGCAATGAAACAATGTCGGCCACGATGTCTTCGTCCGACGACTCGGCTGCACCCGTATCCGGGCGTGGTGGCACGACCCACATGGCCGCCAATGCCAAGCATATCAACAGCAATCCAGCGCAAATCGAAGCCAGCGCGATTCCCAGAGTGTTGTTTTCCAGCGCCTTGATCACGGCAGATAGCCCGACATATTGAAGCGTATATCCAGCAGTCCCGTGTCCGCACTGCTATTGCGCGAACGCCGGGCGCGCGGCTTCACGATGGTCATTTCCTCGACCAGGATCAACGGCACGCTGGATTCCAGCCAGTGGAGAATGGAATTGAGGTCATCGATGCCGCAGCGCATGCGCACGTTCACGGTGACTTTCTCATATCGCTCCTGCACCCGCGGTCGCACCGGCTGACGGCTGACGATGGTGCACTCGTTGGCTGCGCGCGCCGCCACCGCCTGACCGAGGCGCTCGGACATGGCAGCGGCCGCCTCGTTGAAGTCGCGCTCTTCCAGAAACAAGTTGCGGTCGGACCGGTTCGCCTGGAGGTCACGCAAGCGCTCCTCGTACAAATCCTGCAAGGCGGCGACGCGCGTGTACCGCCCCAGTTGTTCGCGCAGACCCGCGATTTCCTCGGAATAGTCAACGTGCCTGAGAATGACCCAGTGGAAACACAGCAGGTAGACCAGGATCACCGCAATAACGAACAGCAGAATCGCGGTCAGCCGACTGTTGCCTTGTTCGACAACGAGAGCCATCAGCCCTCACCTTCTCCGTCAGACGGTTCCGGCTGAGCTTGGGGCAGAAGATTGGCGTTGATCTCGAAAACTTCGAGGCCGCTGCGCGGGTCGAGACGCGTGGATCCTCTGAATGCCGCAGCTTCCATCAGCGGTGATTCATTGACCTTCTCGATCAACTGTTGGGCATTTTGCGACTTGCCCTGCATCTGCACCGAATTCTGACCAACCACCAGGCGGTCGAGATGCGTGTCGTCGGGAAGCGTGCGGGTGACATCGGCCAGCACATCAACGGCCATGGGCATGAGCTGGCGTCGCTCCGCCAGGAATCCCGCCGACTCCATCGTGTCGTTAATCTGATCGCGAATCCGTTGTACGCGTATGGCCTCTTCCCGTACATCCGCGATGGCTTCTTCCAACTCAGCCACCTGGTGCGAACGCAGGTACAGCGAAAGCGCCATGGCCAGTGCCAGGAGAATCACGGCACCGACTGCGAGAGCTTGGTTGAGGCGTGCCCTGCGGTTAATCACCTTGATCCGCTTGTCGGGTGGCAACAGGTTGAGCCCCAGCGGGCGGCCCTCGTGCTGCACGTCGACGCAACTAACGCCCAATCCCCGGGTGGCAAGCATTTGGCAGGTGCCGTCAATGACGGTCCGCGGGACCACGACGAGGTCCACGCGCACCTGTCCTGCCTCCTTGTCGTGCCCCATGACGGACCAGTCGAAATAGACGTCGTCGGCCCGAAACGGCGTCTGACGGTCCATCTCGAAGCGCAGAACCTGCCAAAGGTTCGATTCGGCCGCCAACGGCAACCGTACCTCTTTGCGCAGCACGCCGGAGCTCTGGAGCATCAGTACCTTGGGAGATTCAAGCAACTCGTTGTCCGCCAGCAATTCACGGACCTGCTGCTTTTGCAGGTCGGCGTCCCGTG
>JBFHEJ010000217.1:0-4772 GCA_041584255.1 Lysobacterales bacterium | reverse complement strand
GTCGCCTCGGCGTCCGGCGCCAGGGATTTTGCCGTCTCCAGGCTGGCCAGGGCTTCCTCGTGATCGCCGGCCAGGTATTGTGCCTGGGCCAGCGCGCCATGGAATCGATACTCATCGGCATTGAGCCTGATGGAACGCCTAAGCAGTCGAATGGCGTCGTCGTAATGCTGGCTGTACAGCGCTTCGGTCGCCAGTGTCGCGAGATAGTAGGGGTTGCGCATGCGGTGCCTTTCCACGCGGTCTTCGAGGCCGGCCGCTTCTTCGTGTCTTCCGGTTTGCAGGTAGATCACGTGCAGGTTATTCAGGGCAATCGATTCCCGCCGGTCGATTTTCAATGCGGTTTCATAGGTCCACTCGGCATCGCCCGGTTGCCCGTTGCGGTTGTACAGCACACCGAGATTTGACCAAACATATGCCAGGCGGGGCTCGGTCTCGAGCGCCTGGCTGAATCGCGTCCATGCTTCAGCGGGTTTATCCGCCAGCAAGGCGTCGACCCCGAGATTGTTGTAATACTGGGCGGCTGCCCGGCGGTCTGAAATTTTCCGCGTCCTGATTTTCTTGTCATAAACCTGCCCGCTGACGTCTACCACGTAGGTGTGTTTGCCCTGTCCAAGGACCACGGTAATGTGGCGGCTGTTGACGTAAGTGTCGTTGACGGCGCGGTATTCGGGCTCCAGCACTGATTCCTCGAATCTCGCCGGTACGCCGACATGCCTGGCCATGGCCACCAACATCAAGGCAAAAGACAAACAGTTTCCGGTTCGCCTGCGGAAGGTTTCCGCGGGTGGGAGCGTGATCTCGGGGTCGTATTGAAATCCCATGACGTAGCGATCGACCGCGAGATAGGCCAGGGACCAGGCACGCTTATTGAAATACGCATTGTTCGCCACGTGCTGATCAAGGAAGTCCGCCATTTCAGGACTGACCTCGTCGAGACGGTCCATTGGCAGGTTCGCAATCTGCCGATTCTCGAGCGGGGGAAGATCGACGCTGTGCGGCGCCGGAGTCGTTGCGCAGGCACACAGGAACGCGGCTGCCAGAAAAGCGGTCAGGGAGGCCGCTCTGACTCGGGGCGCCAGCCTGGACGCCCTGGATTGCGGTGTGCTCAATGCCATGGCACCGGTCCGGTAAGGCTCAATAATATCAGAAGCAAGGTTGCCGACGCGGCTTGCTGTCCTACAATACGTTCCTTCAAACGAGTAGACCGGAAAGCATGAATTCATCTTCCAACAACAATGGCCAAACCGCCGTACTGATCACAGGCGCCAACCGTGGCATCGGGCTGGAGTTGACCCGGCAGATGCTGCAGCGCGGCGCGCATGTCATTGCCGTGTGTCGAACAGTCAGTCCCGGGCTCGACAGGCTGGATGCCGAGATTGTCGATGGTGTGGATGTCAGTTCCGCTGCTGATGTCGAAATGCTGCGCAGGAAATTGGATGGGCGGCAACTGGACTGGCTGGTCAACAATGCCGGTATTTTATTGCAGGACAGTCTCGACGTACTCGATTTCGATGCCATTGAACGGCAATTTCGGGTCAATACTTTGGGGCCATTGCGCGTTTCAGCCGCTCTGCGCGGCAACCTCCGTGAGGGGTCGAAGGTGTTCGTTATCACCAGCGCCATGGGGTCCATAGGTGACAACACTTCCGGCGGTTATTACGGCTACCGGATGTCCAAGGCGGCGGTCAACATGGCGTTCAAGAGCCTCAGTGTCGACCTGCGCGACCAGGGGGTCGCTGTGTTCATGCTGCACCCGGGTTACGTCGCCACCGACATGACCCGCAACCAGGGCGACGTATCGGCGGACAAGTCGGCTGCAGGCCTGATCCAGCGGATGGAGGAACTGGGGCTCGCACAGACGGGCACCTTCAGGCACGCGCGCGGTCATGACCTGAGCTGGTAAATGACATGCGCTCGCGCGGCCCCGGCATTCCACTCATCGATCTCACTTCGGAACCTGCAGTTTCAGAATTCGAGGCGGCTTGCCGTATGTCGGGCTGCTTCAATATCGTTAGTGGCGGGATTGATCCGGCGCTGACCGCCGCCCTGTTGCGTCAAATGCAGGCCTTCTTCGACCTGGCAGACGATCACCCGGTCAAGCGGGCTGTTCACCGCGATCAGAACGGGGGGGCCAACGGCTGGACACCAACCCTGGAGGAGCCGGCTTATGAGGCGGGCACCGTAGCCTGGGTGGAGTCTTTCGACTGTGTGCTGGCACGTGAGAGCATCGCCGCGCTGCCAGGGCACGTGGCGGAGAAAATCCGGCCCACAATCTGGCCCGATTTGCCCGGCTTCAGGGACGCCGTGCGGGCGCACTGGGACGCCCTGATTAAGGCGGCAAGTCTCATCTTTCCAAAAATCTCCGCGATGCTCAGGCAGGAACCCGGTTTTCTCGCTGCCCGCGCATCATCTCAGGCCCTGAACACCATGCGGTTGCTGAATTACCCACGCCGTCCGCCGTCTCTCGACGAATTCGCGGACACGATCAGCAAGGGAATCTCGGCGCATACCGATTTTGAATGCATCACCCTGATTCACCAGACGGCGCCGGGGCTGGAAATCCAGGCTCCAGGGGGGGAGTGGCTGCAGGCGCCGGTGCAGGAAGGCCAGTGGACCGTGTTGATCGGCGACATGGTGGAACGCTGGTCAAACGGCGCCATCAAGGCGACGCCGCACAGAGTGCCCACCACGACGTGGCCGCGTCGCAGCATCGTGATGTTCATGGCGGCCGACCCGGGTCTGGAAATCCGCCCGCTCGACGACTTTGTCGACGAGGCACATCCGTCGAAATTCGATCCGCTGACACAGGATGAATTGATCGATGCGGCCATGGCCCGGGCCGAGGCCAACCGGCTGGCTATGGCCGCCGAAGCAGAGATACTCAGAGCCCGAATCAATCCAGGCTGATATGGATCTCCTGCTGGGCGCTGTCGAGGGTGAAACTGGCGTCTTCGAAACTCGGCCTGCCGAGCCAGCTCGAAGCGTTGTTGGAATAACCGACCGACTCCCCACCGAAGCCAAAAAGCCCGGCGTCAAAAACCCCATTGTCATTGGCGTCATGCACCACGACGATGGCGTACTCGCCTTCCTCCAGCCCGGCAAACTCAGCGCTGAAGGTGCCGTCTTCTGTGACGTCCCCGGATTCCTGCAGGTGCGCTTCCAATAGAAACGATTCGGCCGAGTTGAACAGCGTCGCCTCGATCGTGCCGGTGGCTGGGCTCGCGCCCGTCACGGTCAGCTTGATGCCCGGCAGTTCGGCCCAGGTAAGCTGAGGAGCCAGCGAGAAGAGAAGGGTGGCGACGGCGGTTCTGATCATCATGGTGATTCTTGTGTTATTCGTTCATGGCAATATGCGGTCAATTTCGACGGTCGCAACCACGTTGAGTTCGTTTACCTGCCAGCGCGCTGCAACGTGCGCGGCAGCAGGGCCTCGACACGCTGTCGCACATCTTGTCTGTCGATCAGGTCACCGACATAGTCGAGCTTGTCTGACTCCAGGATCAGCACCTCACTGAACTTGTAGCTGCCAACCCACCGTTCGTAAAGCCGTTCCAGGCGCTTGAGGTAACTGAGGGGAATGTTCTGCTCCATGGCCCGGCCCCGCAGCTTGATCCGGCGCCGCAGGGTGCGGATGGGGGCGCGCACGTAGATCAGCAGATCGGGTGGTTGAATCGCGCCGAGAATGGTTCGGTAGAAATCCTGGTAGGTTTGCCAGTCGCGCTTGTCGATCATGCGCATCTGGTGGAGCGCGGTGGCGAAGATTTCGGCGTCCTCGAAGATCGTGCGGTCTTGCACCACAACCCCTGGCGTGCGGTCGACCTCGAGATGCATGCGGAACTTATTCGACAGAAAGAACATTTGGGAATGGAATGCCCAGGTGCGCATGTCGGCATAAAAATCGGCCAGGTATGGGTTTTCGTCGTTGGGTTCGTAAAATGGGGCTACGTGGTATGTACTGGTGAGGAACCGTACCAGGGATGATTTTCCGGAGCCGATGTTGCCTGCGACGGCAATGAATTTTCGCTGATCCACGGCCGGGCATTCTACTTCACGAGCAGAATTAAGATGGTGACTTTCGAACATATGATCATTCGCATTCCGGCGAGCGTGTTGCTGGCAACCTCATTGGCCCTTGCAGGGCCGGTTCTTGGGCAGGAGGATGCCGGCGAAGCGCCCAAACGCGTCCTTGGCGAGCTCAGTTTTCCGACGACAACGCAGTCCGAAGCCGCGCAGAAAGCCTTCGTCCAGGGGATGCTGCTGCTGCATCTGTTTGAATACCCGTTCGCCCGCCAGCAGTTTCTGCGCGCGCAGGAACTTGAACCCGGGTTCGCCATGGCGGTTTGGGGCGAGGCCATGACGCACAACCATCCGATCTGGGATGAACAGGACCGCGAGGCGGCTCGTCAGGCACTGCTGAAACTTGGCCCCACGCCCCTGGCCCGACAGGAGTCCACCACCGCCGGTCGCGAGCGGCTGTTGCTCGACGCTGTCGAAACCTTGTACGGCGACGGGCCCAAGGCGGAACGCGACAAAGCTTATCTGCGCAGGATGGAACAACTGGCAGGGCGCTTCCCAGAGGACCATGAAATTCAACTCTTGTACGCGCTTGCCGTATTTGGCGTGCATGCCGGGGTGCGCGACATCGAAAGCTACATGCTGGCCACCGCCATCGCCGACGCGGTGTTCGCCGAAAATCCGAATCATCCAGGCGCCGCACACTACCTGATTCACGGCGTTGACGATCCGGTGCATGCAGTGCTGGGTCTGCGGGC
>JBFHEJ010000216.1:0-4775 GCA_041584255.1 Lysobacterales bacterium | reverse complement strand
GCAACGCAGCGTGTTTAAGTCGTGGTTCTTGATCGTGGTGGTCGTGGTGGCCGCTCAAAACATCGCGCTGGCCGATGAATTCACCGCACAACGTGAAGCGCTGG
This sequence comes from Lysobacterales bacterium, assembly GCA_041584255.1. Lineage (GTDB taxonomy): Bacteria > Pseudomonadota > Gammaproteobacteria > Xanthomonadales > SZUA-36 > JAUIBE01. The sequence continues at coordinate 4,671 of JBFHEJ010000216.1, read as the reverse complement.
TCCGCGAAATTCACTACAACGTTCGTGAAACCAGCGATTACATCGGCATGGAGTCACTCGACGATCGCGTGATGGCGGCCATCGGAACCGTCCCCCGACACGAGTTTGTACCACCATCTTTGCGCGACGACGCCTACGAAAACCGGCCGTTACCTATTGGCCACGGACAGACCATTTCCCAGCCCTACATCGTGGCCCTCATGACCGCCCTGGCTCAAGCCGGAGCCGGCGACCGCGTGCTGGAAATCGGCACCGGCTCGGGTTACCAGGCAGCTGTTCTGGCCGTACTCGTCGAACGGGTATATTCGATTGAAATCGTGCCGCCTCTGGGGAAGGAAGCTACTAAGCGCCTGCTTCGCCTGGGGTATGAAAATATCGAAACCCGAGTGGGCGACGGCTATTTTGGCTGGGCCGAGGCCGCACCCTTTGATGCCATCGTCGTCACCGCCGCCGCCAGCCACATTCCACCGCCGCTGGTCGAGCAACTCAGCCCCGGCGGGATCATGATCATCCCGGTAGGCGGGCGGTTCCAGGTTCAGCAGCTAACAATCGTCAGCAAGGACGTGGAGGGCAAGGTCTACACCCGGCAGGTGCTGCCGGTCCGGTTCGTGCCGCTAACGGGCGGGCCCGATACCGCTGCCAATTCACGGTGACAGTCCGCAGACCCGGGCCGCCACTGGCCTCCATCGCAGCTATTTCGGCTGCGGCTGTGGCTTACGAGGTGCTGTTGATGCGATTGCTATCCATCGTGCAATGGCACCACTTCGCCTATATGATCATCAGCGTGGCCCTGCTTGGCTACGGCGTCAGCGGAACTTTCCTGTCGCTCTTTGCTCGCCGGCTGCGCGGACGCTTCCGTGTTGCCTACCTCGTCAACGCCTCGCTGTTTGGACTGGCCGCCGCTGGAAGCTACCTCGCCGCCCAGGCCCTGCCATTCAATGCCCTCGAAATTCTGTGGGACCCGGCACAGCCAATGTGGCTGGCGCTGATCTACCTGTTGTTGTTGGTGCCGTTTTTCCTGGCCGCCAACTGTATCTGCCTGGCCCTCACCGAATTCAGTGACCGGGCCCACAAAACCTATGCCGTAGACCTGTTGGGCGCCGGGTTCGGGGCCGCGGGCATCATCGTTCTGCTCTATTGGCTGGCGCCTATGACCGCCCTCAAAGTGGTCTCCGCCTGTGGCTTGCTCGCCGCCTGGCTGGCCTGTCTTGAATTGCGCATTGGCGGGCGGCTTGCGAGGCTGTCCATTCTGGCCGCCATCGCCCTGATCCTGCTGCCGTCCGTTCAGTTTCGTCCGGAGATTTCACAATTCAAAGCGCTCAGCCAGGCGCTGGAGGCCGGTGGTGCCGAGATCGTGGACGAGCGCTCGAGTCCGCTTGGTCTCCTGACCACGGTACGCAATGACCGTGTTCCGTTTCGCCACGCCCCCGGCCTCAGTCTCAATGCGCCTTCCGGGCCACCCCGGCAGCTTGGCCTGTTCACGGACGCTGAAGGCCTGCAGGCCATTGCGCATTTCGACGGCCGCTGGCAGGACCTCGAATACCTGCGATACCTGACTTCAGCGCTGCCCTATCGCTTGCTGCCATCGCCGAACGTTCTCGTCCTGGGGGCCGGTGCCGGAATCGACCTGTGGCAGGCGCTGCTTCTTGGTGCCTCCAGCGTGGATGCCGTGGAGCTCGATCCACTAGTCGTGGACCTGGTTGAAAACCGTTTGCGCGACTTCAGCGGCAATCCATATGCCCAACCCGGGGTAAGGCTTCACATCGACGATGCCCGCGGGTTTCTTGCGGGAAACGAAGAAGCTTTCGACGTCATCCAGATGAACCTGCTCGGCGGCCAGGCGGCCGCGGCAACGGGGCTGCAAGCCCTGGGTGAAAACTATCTCTATACCATCGAGGGGTTCAGTGCCCTCATCGATGCCCTGAGCGCGCATGGCGTGGTCGCGATCACGCGCTGGATCCGATTGCCGCCGCGCGACGGCCTGCGGGCTGTAGCCACCGCAGTCGCAGCACTCGAGTCGCATGGGTTCACCGAGCCCGGCGCGCACCTCGCAATGATTCGTGGCTGGAGCACATCGACGCTGTTGTTTTCAAAGGCGCCGATCAGCGCCAGCCAGGTCGAAGCGCTGCGCGCATTTTGTGAAGAACGCTCCTTCGATGTCATTCACTACCCCGGTATGCGGGGGTCTGAAGCCAATCGCTTCAACCGGCTGCAGCAGCCCTGGTACCACCGCGGCGTACAGGCCATTCTGGGCCCTGATCGGGAGCGCTTTTTTGCGGATTACAAGTTCAGCATTCGCCCTGCTACCGACGATCGTCCGTATTTCTTCCAGTTTCTTAAGTGGGGCTCCATCCCTGAGATCCTGCGACTGAAAGGACAAGGCGGGCTGCCCTTGCTGGAGCAGGGCTACCTCGCATTGGTGCTGACCCTGGCCCAGTCGGTGGTGATCAGCCTCGTTCTCGTGCTGTTGCCGCTGTCACAAATCCGTGCAACAACGCAACCCGCGGTCGTCAAGCCATCTTCGCTCACTTATTTCCTGCTCATCGGCACCGCGTTCATGTTGATCGAGATTGCCTTCATCCAAAAATTCATCCTCTTCCTTCACCATCCCACTTTCGCCGTCGCTACTGTCCTCACCGCTTTTCTGATGTTCGCCGGCCTTGGCAGTGCGGTCTCGGGCAGATTGCGATCAAAGCGCCCTGCAAACCTGCCGGTGATCGCCATCGTGTTTTTGGCCCTGGCCTATTTGGTTGCGCTCCCCTGGATGTTCTCTCAATTGCCGTCCACTTCATTGATTGAACGGGTGTTGCTGACCGTGAGCATGATCGCTCCACTGGCGACAGTCATGGGCATGCTGTTTCCGCTGGGCATCAGGGCGTTGTCCACGAGCGCTCCGGAACTCGTCCCCTGGGCCTGGGGCGTCAACGGTTGCGCATCCGTTGTCAGCGCCGTTGCCGCCACCCTGCTGGCCGTTCACGCAGGGTTTTCATTCGTCATTGTCCTCGCCGCCGTGATGTATGCGGCGGCGGCCGTGGTGTTTCCTCGATTGACTGCAACCGCTGCCCGCTGATCAGAACCACGGTAATGTAAAAATCGCCATTGACTGGTGTATCATTCGCAAATTATCCCAACAAAAACCCCCTTGAAGAGTTTGGGAAGGAGAAAAAAATGAAGCGCACAGTGATCTGCCTATTGACTGCAATCGCATTCCTGTTTGGATCTCCCTGGGTGTTCGCCCAGCAGGCAGACGAAAATCAACTCGTCATTGAAGAAGTCCTGGTGACGGCGCGGAAGCGTGTCGAGACCATTCAGGATGTACCGTTTTCGATCTCAGCGATGACCGAGCGCCAGATGCAGGAGCGCGGCATGACCACGATCGAGGATGTCTCGCGCAATGTCGCTTCGTTCTCGGTCCAGAATCTGGGACCGGGTCAAAGCCAGGTCGCGATCCGCGGCGCTTCAGCCGGTCAGATCGTCCGTGACCAGCCCGGCGTCAAGGAGCAGGTGGGCGTTTATCTCGACGAGTCCGTGATCTCGCTGTCCCTGTTCACACCCGACCTCGACCTGTACGACATGAGCCGCGTCGAAGTGCTGCGCGGGCCCCAGGGCACCCTGTACGGCTCCGGCTCACTGTCCGGCACCGTCCGTTACATCACCAATCAGCCGGACGAGACCGAATCGTCCTATGGGTTCCTTGGCGGCATCAACACGATCAATGACGGCGGCGTCGGCTATAACATCAAGGGTTACTTCAATACGCCCATGGGTGACAACGCCGCCTCGCGCATCACCTTCTGGTACGACGACGTGCCGGGCTGGATCGACAGCCACCAACCGAATGGCACGATCAACGAGGACTACAACGACGGCACGCGTTATGGCGGTCGTTTCGCGCTCAAGCTCAACACCAGGGAAAACCTGACCGTGACGCCACGCCTCATTTTCCAGAATGTCGAGTTTGACGGCTGGAATCGACGGGATCTGTTCAACATCCTGGGCAACCCCTTTACCACCACGCGCCCGGCGGTCAATATCGGCGAGGGGGAGAACTACACGCAGTTCGACGAGCCCTATACCGACGACTTTTTCCTTGGCGACCTCCACATCGTCTACGAATTCGCCAATGGCTTGGAGCTGACTTCCAACACGGCATTCACCAGCCGGGAAATACTCGTCGTTCGTGATGCCACCGCCCTGACAGCCAGTATTACGGGCGGCACGCTCCCATTCGGACCGGAGGTCTATACGCTGAACGCGCCACTCGACGATTTCACCAACGTTGATGGCTGGACCCAGGAACTGCGCATCGCGGGCGGCCGGGAAGGACTGAACTGGGTGTTTGGTGCTTTCTACAGCGACTTTGAACGCCATTACGGGCAGCATCTGCTCGTGAAAGGCTTCGAGGACCTCACCGGCATTCCCACCGCGGGCTTTATTGCGCCCAAGGACGGCCTGTTCTGGTCAGATCTGCAGTACGACTTTGACCAACTGGCACTGTTTACGGAAGCGACATGGACCATCGGTGACAATTTCGATCTGACGGGCGGCGTACGTTATTACGATTTCGACGAGAGCCGTGTGCAGTCTTTCGATGGCATCTTCGCAGATCCCGGCACCAACGTGGGCGACACGACAGCCGATGGCTTCGCGCCGCGCGTTATGGCCGACTGG
>JBFHEJ010000215.1:0-4808 GCA_041584255.1 Lysobacterales bacterium | reverse complement strand
GCTCCTGCCAGGTTTCGCGGGTCAGGAGCGACCGTGGGGTCGCGACTCAATGATCAAATCGGCCCTTTCCAAGGAAGGCAACAGCCTGCTGGGCTGCCGCGGAGGAAAACAGCATGCCGGTATGAGACGTGCGGATCTCGACCAGATCGTTAAGCGCCGGGTGGTGACTTTCCTCCGCCAGCACGGTTCCGTCGCTCTTCAGCCTTGCGCCACCGGCGAAGACGCCGAGTCCCATGGACAGCGTGCCCGCGACCATGCCGATTTCACGGCCCTCCGGCCATCCGCGAATCCCCTCGATCAGCGTGTTTTCAGCCGCGCCGAGCAGCCGTCGCCCTGCTGGCCAGCGGCTGAGTTGCCTCGCCACCGAACTGCCGCGTAGCGGCGAACCCATCAGCACCACCCGACCAGATCGCACGCCAGGATGCGCCTGCAGCATCTGCAGGGTGACCAGCCCACCCATGCTGTGGGCAATAAAATGCGGCAGATTGCCATCGTCCCTCACCGCGAATTGAAAGAGCTTTTCAACCTGGAGGTCGAGGTCGTGGTGCGTGGTGGAATAGCTGAATTTGCGGGCGCTGAAACCGGCCTGCCCAAGGTGCCTTGCCAGGTGCGCCATGGCCCAGGAGCCGAACCACAGGCCGTGGACGAGAACGACTTTGGGCTTTGAATTGGTGTCAGTCACCTATCGAATTATCGCTGTTTTGCCGCAGCAGCGGCTTTGGCCCCGAAAAAACGGTTTGAATCGCGGCTGAAGCCGCTGCTACGGCGAGGACGGCCGTCGAGAGCGAAGGGCCGATTCGGCCGAGACCAGTGCCAGCGAAATCCAGATGAAGGTGAACGCCACCTTGTGGCCAAGGGTAAAGGGCTCGCCGTAGATGAATACGGCCAACAGAAAGGTCAGGGTCGGCGCGATGTACTGAAAGAACCCCACCAGCGTCAGGGTCAGATTCTGGGCGGCGGTATTGAACCACACCAGCGGCAGCACGGTTACCAGCCCTGTACCCACCAGCAGCCAGTTGATTTGCATCGAGCCAGCGGCGAAGGCCAGACCCACTTCGCGCTGCAGCCACACCGCGATCAGCAACGCCGGGACAGCCAGCAGAAGGGTTTCCCACAGCAACCCGATCATCGGGCCTACACCCAGCTGTTTCCTGACCAGGCCGTAAAAGCCGAAACTGAAGGCCAGCATCAGTGAAATCCACGGCGGCTGGCCCAGGAACCAGGCAAGATAAGCCGTTCCGGCTGCCGCCAGCAGAACGGCCAGCAGCTGCAAGGTGCTCAGACGTTCCTTGAGCACAACCATGCCCAGAAGGACATTCACCAGCGGATTGATGAAGTAGCCCAGGCTGGTTTCGAGGATGTGGTCGTTGGTGACCGCCCAGACGAATATGAACCAGTTGGTTGCCACCAGCGTTCCGGACAGCAACAGCGTCAGGATCGTCCTCGGCGGCAAGACCATGCGCCGCCAGAATTTGGGCCCGTCGCGCAGCAGCAGAAATCCTGCCAGCATGGGAATCCCCCAGAAGATACGGTGAACGATGATTTCCAGCGCCGGAACCGTGGACAGCAACTTGAAATAAATAGGTGCCAGGCCCCAGAAGCCGAAGGCCGCCAGGGCGGCAGCGACCCCCAACCGCTGGTTGGGTTGATGCTGGTTCATCGCCCCGGGCCCAGCACGTGCCGCGACCTAACCCTTCTCGATTGATTTGATGTGCAGTTCCCGAAGCTGTTCTTCCGCAACCTCGGAAGGCGCTCCGGTCATGAGGCACTGGGCGGCCGTGGTTTTCGGGAAGGCGATGACGTCGCGAATCGAATCCTCGCCAGCCATCAGCGCCGCGATTCGGTCCAGCCCAAAAGCAATGCCGCCGTGGGGCGGGCAACCGTAGCGCAGCGCTTCGAGCAGGAAGCCGAACTTCTCCGCGGCCTCTTCCTCGCTGATATTGAGCAGGCGAAAGACTGCTTGTTGCATGTCCTGCCGGTGGATACGGATGGAGCCGCCACCAATTTCGGAGCCATTGAGCACCATGTCGTAGGCGCGCGACAGCGCGCCCTCCGGGTCGGCCGTCAATACCTCGGGGTTGCCATCAACCGGCGCCGTGAATGGGTGGTGCAACGCGTTCAGATGTCCCGAATCCTCGTCACGCTCGAACATCGGGAAATCGACCACCCACAGCGGCGCCCAGCCGTCGGCGACCAGCTCGAGGTCACGCCCCGCCTGGCGTAACAGGGCACCCATAAATGTGCTGACCGTCAACCACGGACCGGCGCCGAAAAACAGAATGTCGCCGCCCTGGCAGCCCGTGGCTTCGGCGACGGCTGCCCAGGTTTTCTCGTCGAAGAACTTGGCGATGGGCGACTGCAGCCCCTCGAGCCCGGCATCAGCATCGTTGACCTTGATCCAGGCCAGGCCCTTCGCGCCATAACGGCCCACGAACTCGGTGTAACCATCGATGTCCTTGCGAGAAAGCGCAGCGCCGCCGGGCAGTCGCAACACGGCAACCCGGCAATCCGCATCAGCGGCAGGCTCAGCGAACACGCGGAAGTCGAGATTCACCACGTGTTCATCCACCGAAACCAGCTCCAGGGGCAGCCTCAGATCAGGCTTGTCGGAACCGTAGCGTTGCATGGCCTCGCGCCATCGCAACACCGGGAAAGGATCGGGCAGTTCGGCGTCGAGCACCACCCTGAATACCTCGCGCAACAGGCTTTCGGCAACGCCGCGTACGTCAGACTCGTCGACGAAAGACATCTCCATGTCGAGCTGGGTGAATTCCGGCTGGCGATCGGCACGCAGGTCCTCATCTCGAAAGCAGCGCGCGATCTGGTAGTAGCGGTCCATGCCGGACATCATCAGGATCTGTTTGAAGAGCTGTGGCGACTGCGGCAGCGCATAGTAATGCCCGGCGTGATTCCTGCTCGGCACGAGGTAGTCACGCGCGCCCTCCGGGGTCGCCCGGGTGAGAATCGGCGTTTCAAACTCGTTGAAGCCGGCACCATCGAGGCAATTGCGGATGGCGCGGTTCATGGCTGCACGAATTTTCATGTTGTTCTGCATCCGCTGGCGGCGCAGATCGAGAAAGCGGTACTTGAGCCGCACCTCCTCGCCGTCTTCGTCGGACATCAGCAGGGGCAGCGGCGCTGACGGATTCAGCAGCTCGACAGTTTGCGCCACCACTTCCACACGGCCAGTCTTCAACGCTTCGTTCCACTGGCTTTGCGGGCGCATTCTCACCGTTCCGGTGATGCGCACGCAGAACTCGGCTCGCAGCTTTTCGGCGTCCGCGAAACACGAGCTGTCCGGCTCCACCACCACCTGCACGACGCCCGCGAAGTCTCGCAGGCTGAAGAAGATCAGCCCGCCGAGGTCACGCCGTGAGGCGACCCAGCCGCAAAGCTGAACAGGTTGCTCGGCGTGGTCTTCGGCGACGTCGCCGCAAAGGTGTGTACGCATGGTGGTCGTCATGGAAATTTGAGCTCCCCAGGTCCGTGGCCGGCCGAGCTGTTCAGGCGGCAGTTGCCTTGGCGCCCTTGCCGTCGGACTTGGTTTCGGACTTCGTTTCGGTCTTCGATTCGGACGTGGATTTGTCGGCGCCCTTAGATTCGCTGGTCGTGGCGGCAGCGTCCGTTTTCTCTTTCTTGCCTTCGGCCTCGCCGGTTTTCTCTACGACGTTGCGTTTGTTGTCCCGCTTGAAATCGGTTTCATACCAGCCGCTGCCTTTGAGCCTGAAACCAGCCGGCGAAATCAGCCGGCAAAGAGACGCCTCGCTACAGGCAGGACAATCCCTCAGCGGTTCCTCGCTGATGCGCTGCAGCTTCTCCAGTTCGTGGCCGCATGAATTGCAGCGATATTCGTAAATCGGCATATATATCGTGCCTCGTTTCCCTGCTCCGCGCGCAACGGCTGCGCCGCTTTATTACGACCCTGCGGGTCTTGCATTACAGCGGCTCCGGCCTGCGCTGGAGAATTCATTCTGCCAGCGAAGGCGGCTGCACTCGGCAGCATTGATTTTTTCTGATTAGCCCGATTGGACCGTGGTCTCCGTAAAACTGGGGCAAAAGCGCTGTGTTTCCAAGGCTCGGTGCTATCATGTGCCGCTTCTTCTCTCGATTGCAAACAACGGAGTTTTTCATGACGCTTCGAAGCGCTGTCGGCATGACTGCCCTGCTCGCCTCATTCCTGTTGATCACGGCCTGCGAACGCGAAATGCCGCCGCCACGATATGAGCGCTCAACGGAAGCGGCCGGCGATAGCGCCGAATCCGAAGAGGCAGCCACGGCCCCGGTTTCGCGCTACGACATCTACGCCCCGGTGCGATTGACCACTGATCTCGACCATCTCAATGACAACCAGAAACAGATGGTTGCGATCCTGATCGAAGCCTCGAAAATCATGGATGCGCTGTTCTGGCGCCAGGCTTTCGGTGACCCCGACACCCTGTTGCCTGCGATCGAGAACCCCAAGCAGCGCCGTTTCGCGGAGATCAACTATGGGCCGTGGGATCGGCTGGACGGCGACAAGCCCTTTGTCGAGGGTTACGGGCCCAAGCCACCGGGCGCGCAGTTTTATCCCGAGGATATGAGCAAGGAGGAGTTCGAGGCCTGGGAGCAGGAAGGCAAGACCGGTCTTTATTCCATCGTCCGCCGCGATGACGCGGGCGCGTTGACGCTGATCCCTTACAGCGAAGCCTTTGGCGACCGGCTGCAGGCCGCGGCGGGACTGCTGCTGCAGGCTGCCGATTTGGCCGAGGACCCGGAGTTCGCCAACTATTTGCGTCTGCGTGCAGAGGCACTGCAGACCGACAACTATC
>JBFHEJ010000214.1:0-4821 GCA_041584255.1 Lysobacterales bacterium | reverse complement strand
TAGGGGTGCCCGTTTAGCGACCTTCGGAGACAGGGATGTCTCCGAAGAGCTACAGGGATGTATTCATGCGTGTCGCGAAAGGGGCACACCTTCCGCGGCCCTAAACGGCTCTCAGATACCACTCGTAGTCGCGGTCAGTGACTTCTGAATGAAACCGGTCGGATTCCTCGCGCCGGCAGATGCCGTACAGGCGGTGGTAATCCTCGCCGATGTAACGCGGCAGGACCTGGGCCTTGTCGTAGGCGTCCAGCGCCAGCGGCCAGCGCGTGGGCAGGGTGCACTCGTCGTCTACCACCTCGCGCTCGAGCACCACTGGCCCCGGTTCGACCTCATTGGTGATGCCATGGTGCATGCCCGCGAACACGGCCGCCGCCACGAGATAGGGATTGGCGTCGGCGCCGGAAACGCGGTGCTCGACGCGCGTATTCTTCGGCCCGGACAGTGGAATGCGCATGGAAAGACTGCGGTGATTCGGCCCCCAGTTGGGGGTGCTCGGCACGTAACTGTGCAGGCTGTAGCGCCGGTAGGAATTGGCGTTGATGGAGAAGATGGCCATGCATTCGGCCATCGTCGCGGCCATCCCGCCAATGGCGTGACGCAGGGTGTTGGACCAGGGCCCATCCTCGCTCTCACCGGCGAAAACATTGTTGCCGTCTTCATCCAGCAATGAGACATGGATGTGCAGCCCGCTGCCGGCCGTGTTGGCAAAGGGCTTGGCCATGAACGTCGCGGCCAGGTCGTTAGAGCGGGCTGCGGCCTTGACGGCGCGCTTGAGCATGACGGCGTGGTCACAGGCCAGCTCCGGGCTGTCGACGTGGTGCAGGTTGACCTCGAACTGGCCGGGCGCGTATTCGGACAGCGCCGCGCCGGCGGGGATGTTCTGCGCCCGGCAAATGCTGTCGAGATCGGTCAGAAAAACATCGACATCGTCCAGGTCCTCGAACACCGCAAATTGCAGACCGGTTTGCCGGATATCGGAACCGGGGATGCGCGAGACTCTCGGCCGCCATTTGCGGCCGTCATGCTCGACCAGGTAAAACTCAAGTTCGGTGGCCATCACCGGGTGCAGGCCCATGTCTTTGAGCGGCTTCAGCGCCCTCCTCAGGACATTCCGGGGGTCGAGAAAATAGGGGCTGCCATCGAGATCGACCTGTTCCAGCATGACCTGGGCGGTCGGCAGGCTGGCCCAGGGCACCGGCGCCAGCGTGCCAGCCACCGCGTGCGCGCGGACGTCCGGGTCGCCGTCTTCCCAGCCGTAACCCGCGCCCTCGAAACACGCCCCCTTGGTATCGAGCACCGATGCGCTGCCGCAGTGGTTGACGCCCTGGGCGAACACCTTTTCGAAATCCTCCCTGCCAATGCGCTTGCCGCGCAGAATGCCAACCATGTCCGGCGCCAGTAATTCCATGAAACGCGTGTCGGGGTGGTTTTTGAGGTAATTTGCAAGTTCACCGGACTTGCCGTTTTCGTGTTCTGACATTTTTGGCCTCAATGCATGCTTAAATTGCCTGTGGATCCCGGATAGCGACTCGGTCGCTGCCTGGGTAACGCACTCCCACAGGGACTACGTTAGCCTGATCCAGGCGGACTTGGTCTGGGTGTAGCTCTTGAAGCTGTCGATGCACTTGTCGCGTGCCTGGCCCGACTGCTTGTAGCCGCCGAACGGCTGGGTCATGTCGCCGTCCTCGTAGGCGTTGACCCACACCACGCCGGCTTCGATGCCCTTGATGAGCTTGAAGGCCTTGTTGATGTCGCGCGTCCAGATGCCGGCCGCCAGGCCGTAAATGGTGTCATTGGCGATGGCCAGCCCTTCTTCGGCGCCGTCGAACGGAATGACGCTGGCCACGGGACCAAAGATTTCCTGACGGGCGATGGTCATGCCATTACCAACATCGGAAAACATCGTCGGATTGACGAACGCGCCGTCGGCCAGCTTGTCCGGTGCGTTGCCGCCAAACTGTAGTTTGGCGCCCTCGGACTTGCCGCTCTCGATGAGCTTCAGCACGCGCTGCTGGGCTTCGCGGTCGATCAGGGGGCCCATGTTGGTCTCCGGGTCGAGCGGGTCGCCCGGCACGTAGGCCTCGCGACCGCGCGCGATGAATCGTTCGACAAAATCCTGGTAAATTGGCCGCTCGACCAACAGGCGGGAGCCCGCGCTGCACACTTCTCCCATGTTGGCGAAGATGCCGTCGATGGCCGAATCGACTGCCGTGTCCAGGTCCGGTAAATCAGCCAGCATGATCTGGGGTGACTTGCCGCCGCATTCCAGTGCCACGCGCTTCATGTTCGACTGACCGGCGTACTGCATGATCAGCTTGCCGACCTCGGTGGAGCCCGTGAAGCTCACCTTGGCGACGTCGTTGTGCAGCGCCAGCGCCTTGCCGGCCTCCTCGCCCAGGCCGTTTACCACATTGAACACACCGGGCGGCCCGCCGGCCTCGACGAACAGTTCGGCCAGCCTCGGTGCGGTCGATGGTGATTGCTCGGCCGGTTTCAGTACCACCGTATTACCGGCCGCCAAAGCGGGTGCAAACTTCCACGCCGCCATCAGCATCGGGTAGTTCCAAGGCACGATGGCGCCGATTACGCCCAGCGGCTCGCGCAGGACCATGTGTACCGACCCCGCGTCGGTATTCGTCACCGCGCCGTCGACCTTGTCGATACATTCGGCCATGAAGCGGATGGTGGCGATGACGGCCGGGATGTCCTCGCCGATCACGTCGCCAATCGGCTTGCCCATGTCGAGGGTTTCCAGCACGGCCAGTGGTTCGGTGTTGGCTTCGATCAGGTCGGCAAAGCGATACAGCACCTCCATGCGGTCTCGCGGGGCCATGCGGGACCAGGCGCCTGAGCGGTAGGCCCTGAGTGCCGCGGTGACGGCAAGGTCGATGTCTTGTGCGGTTCCGCGGGCCATCTCCGCGAGGGTCTCGCCGGTAGCCGGGTTGATGTTCTCAAAGCGCCCGCCGCCCACCGCGTCGTGGTATTCACCGTCGATAAACAAGCGGGTTTCGATTCGGCTTTTTTCGCGGTCGGCGATTTCGTGCCATTGTCTGATCTGCCCGATGGGTTCCTGCGCTGCTGTGCTCATTTCATTTCCTCATTTCCTGGAGCAGCGGTCTGGTGGCCGCGACCATTCGCGAGCACACGTTCGCTCCTGCAGTTTGTTCAAACCGACATATGCATCGACTGCGACACAACCCGTTTCGTGGACGATAACCGGGTTGACGTCAAATTCGTAAATCTCGTCTGCCAGTGACGATACCATGACCGAAAACCGGGCAGCAGCAGTGCAAAAGGCGTCGACCGCCAGCGCCTCACGGCCGCGCCATGCGTCCAGCCGGCGGCGGCCTGGCAGGGTGTCGACCACGCGGCGGGCGGCAGCCGCCGAGAAAGGCGGCATCATGAAGCGCACCTGTCCCACGGCTTCGAGATCGCGCCCGCCAAAACCAAGCATGACGATGGGGCCGAATTGTTCATCCCGCATCATGCCCAGCACCATCTCGGCACCGCCCTCCAGTACCTGGGGCATGACCATCACGCGCGGACCAAAGCACTTCGCCATGCCGGTATAAGCGGCGCGCAATTCCACCTCACTCGTGATGCCCAGGGTCACTCCGCCGGTGTCGCTTTTGTGAACCTCGCCCGGTTCGGCGGTCTTCAGCACGACCGGCCAGGTGATCCCCTCTGCGGCCTCGACCAGCGCTTCCTCATTGTCGGCGGACTCGGTGGGGCAGGCCGGGACGCCAAATTCGTTCAGCAGCCGCAGGGCGACGGACTCGGTCACGCTCGCGCCCTGGCTGCGCAGCATTTCGAATTCGCTTCGCCAGGCGCTGACCTGTTCCTGGTCGATCGCAGGTGGCGCGTCGTCTTCGCGCTTGTGAAAATCGCGGAAGGCCATCAGGGCGCGGGCACCAACCAGGAACGGCCGCAGCCCGTCGAGCACCGGGAATCCCGCGCGGGTCACGGCCACGACCTCCGGATCGCTACCGGTGCCCTGGCGGTTGGCCACGAGGAACACCGGTTTGCCGGATGCCGCAAACCCTTTGCGCAGGTACTCAATGTAGTCAGGGTAGATCCTCGCGAACGGTGCACGGTCGTGTACAACGGCGCCCATGGCCGCAGCGGGGTCAGCCATCATGGCAGCCAGGCAGTCCTCCATGATCTGGTGGTAACCGGGACCGCCTGCGCTCCAGGCGTCGAGCGGGTTGATGGCGGGCAGCCCCGGGTCGAGCCGGCTTTCGAGCTTCGCCACGGTTTCCGCTCCCAGCGTCGCCAGCGGAACCTTGAGCTCGTCCGCCAGGTCAACCAGCAATTGCCTTTCGCCTCCGGAATCATGCAGCGCGACCAGTCCCCCGTCGGCCACCGGGTGCGGCTGATTGAACATGATCAGTGTTGTGGTGAACTCGTCGAGGTCACTGACGCGGATCACGCCGTAGCGGTCGAACAGCGCCTGGAAGGCGCTGTCGCGGCCCGCCATGGCGCCGGAATGCGATTCCGCCAGTCTGGCCGAAAGCTCGGTCGTTCCAACCTTGACAACGACCACCGGAATCCGCCGTTCCCGCGACTTTCTCAGTGCCGCGCGCAGGCCCTCGGGGTCGCGGGCAGTTTCCATGAACAGACCGATGGCCCGTGTCGAAGGCTGGTCGAGCACGAAGTCCATGTACTCGTCCATGCGCACGATCAGTTCCTGGCCGGTTGATATGGCGAAGTTGCAGTCGAGCCGTTCTTCGCAGTCGATGAGGCCCGAGAGGCCGGAGCCCGAATGGGTAATCAGCGCAATGCCGCCTGCCACGTGGTTGTCGCGGGTATCGAATGCGCAGG
>JBFHEJ010000213.1:0-4844 GCA_041584255.1 Lysobacterales bacterium | reverse complement strand
TCGGCCTCGATAGCGTGTTTCTCTCCCTCAGGATCGACCACTTCCAGGCCTGCGAAGGTATCGGAGTCGGTGGTCAGAACCGACCGCACCTGGCCCTGGAATTCCTGGAGTGTTTCGCCATCGGCCAAAGTTTTCATTTTTCCGACCGAGGCGGGCTGGGCGCGGTATTCGGCGCGACGATGGATCAGCGTGATCCGGTGCGCCTTGCCATGCAGCGCAAGTGTCCAGTCGAGCGCGGAATCTCCACCGCCGAGAATAATCATGTTTTTGCCGCTCAAACGGTCCGGATCGAGGACCTTGTAGTGGATATGGCTGCCTTCGAACTTGTCGGCGCCGATCGCGCGCAGCCGGCGCGGCTGGAAGGCGCCCAATCCAGCCGCGATCACCACGGCGCCGGTGTCGAATTCCGTCCCGGCTGAGGTCGCGAGGCGGAAGCGGCCATCGTCTTTGCGACTGAGTTCGCTCACGGTCTGGCTGAGATGGAATTGCGGCGTGAACGGCTTGATCTGCTCCATCAGCCGGTCAATGAGTTCCTGCGCGCCACAGATCGGCATGGCTGGGATGTCGTAGATCGGCTTGTCGGGGTAGAGTTCAGCACACTGGCCGCCCACCTGCCTCAGGGAATCGACGACATGCGCCCTGATGTCGAGCAGGCCGAGTTCGAAAACCTGGAACAGACCGCTGGGACCGGCACCGACAATGACCACATCTGTTGTGATGACCATGGCTGTATTCTATCCGAATGACCAGTGACCGCCCGATCAACCTGCACCCCTCCTGGCTGTCCCGAATGGCGGATGAATTCGAACAGCCTTACATGGCGCAATTGCGGCAGTTTCTTCTCGAACGCAAACGGGCCGGCGCAACAATCTACCCGCCGGGACCGAAGATTTTCAATGCCCTGGATGCGACACCGTTCGAAGCGGTCAAGGTGGTGATCCTCGGACAGGATCCCTATCACGGGCCCGGACAGGCGCACGGTCTGTGTTTCTCCGTGCGCGACGGCGTTGCGCTGCCGCCTTCATTGATCAATATATGCAAGGAAATCGATGAAGATGTCGGCGGCGTGGGCAGAGACGGCGCACCGTCGAACGGGAATCTAAGCCGCTGGGCCGAGCAGGGTGTGCTGCTGCTGAACGCCGTGCTGACAGTGGAGCGGGGCCGGGCAGGCGCACACCAGGGGCGGGGCTGGGAGCGCTTCACCGACCGGGTTGTCTCCGAGCTCAACTCGGGGCGGGAAGGCCTCGTGTTCCTGCTTTGGGGCAGCTACGCGCAGAAAAAGGGGGCGACCATCAATCGTGACCGGCACCTGGTGCTGACCGCGCCGCACCCGTCCCCACTATCGGCTCATCGCGGTTTTTTCGGCTGCCGGCATTTCTCCAAGGCCAATGCGTGGCTGGCAAGACAGGGACTGGAGCCCATCGACTGGCGATTGGCCTAGCGCCGCTCGGGCGCAATGCCGCGAAAGCGGCGCAGGAAAACCAGGTGCTGCTCCTGGTCGATACCGGGTTCAGTCGCCTCCGTGCTGGCAGGGTGTTTTTTCAGCCCGTCTTCGGGCCGGATCGGCCGGCGCTCGAATCCTCCGCCGCAATTCGGGCAAATATTGTGCAGTATGGTCTCGGCGCAGCGCTGACAAAACGTGCATTCAAAAGAACAGATCATCGCATTCGTTGAATTGGGCGGGAGATCGGTTCCGCAGTTCTCGCAATTGGGTTTGATTTCGAGCATCTGTTCGTCTCAGTTGGATAAGACATACCACGCGAGTTGAACCCACATCAGGAACAACACCACGCAGGAGGCCACGTAGGCAGTGAAGCGGTGGAGCACATTGTTGTAGGTGCAGTGCACAAAACTGTGCACCCCGCGCAACAACACATAGGCCCAGGAAAGGGCGATCAGCCAGGTGTTCTGAATGAGCAAGACCAGCGTCAGCAATACCGCCGCGTAAAACAGCACTGGCATCTCGAATAGATTTCGCAGGTTACTGGCCGGACCTGCCGATTCGGTCAGTAACGCCAGCCCCTTGACGTGGGTGTCGAGGTCTTGCGGGTTGATGTTCTTGCGCCCCATTTCGGCGATGCGGGTGACGTACATCAGGACCCACACGGCGAATGTAAGCGCGATCATGGCCAGCATGGGCATAAGCATGGGTTTGAAAAACATAGGATTTGGGCCCTTTGGCAGTGCGCGCAGTTGGGATGGTAGCAGAGGCGAGAATCAATATGGACTATAAGGCAGGCAGTCCGGGTATGGTGGACTCCATTAGCGAAGTGATTTTCTGGTTTCCCACCGAACGCAATTGATGTAAACTGACAAATTGTGGTGCGGTGCACCACGATTGAGAATGACAATTTCTATAAGTATTTCGTGGGGGCACGAGGAGTGATGACATGAAAAAGTTGAATTTTTCAGTGCTTGGCCAGCAGCTGCTGGCTTCGATTTTTATTACAGCGGCTGTTTCCTCTGTCGCAATGGCCCAGTCAATCGGGCCGCTGGCGGGAGAGGACGGTGACGTCGCTGAGAATCCCGTTCGCTTCGGCGATGAGCCGGTAGGCTCATCGAGCATTACCCAGAGCCTGAGCAATGCGATTGTCCAATTCAACAGTGTGGCCTGCCAAGCTGGAGGGATCACCACAGAAAACCAGTACTTGCGTCGCTTTCTGCTGACCCCGGATCATGGAATAAATACGCCATTTGCAGTATCAAGCGTCGACTTTGGTATTGAATTGTTCCAGCCGGGAGCGCCCGGTCCATGTGCCGGAAACCCGATTAACGTTAACATTTACAGCATCCCGACTGGGGCGCCACTGACGTACGCCAACATGACGCTTGTCGAAACGGCGAGTGCCGATCTAGTAGGTGCGCCTCCTCTGTCCATCGCCAACATCCCAACTCCTGACGCCGGATCGGTCGACCCCAGTTCAGACGACCTGGTTGTTGAAATTGCGACTTGTGACCATAACGGGACTGGCAGTGGAGGCCGTGAGTTCATCGGCTCGAACCCCAACGGCCAGACCGGCCCGTCCTTTATCGCAGCGAGTGCATGTGGGATTCCAAACCCTATTGACCTCGCCGCAATTGGCTTCCCAGGTATGCACGTTGTGATGACCGTGTTTGGTGAACTTGGGGCAGCCGAACCTCGTGCCACCTTCGCGGTGAACAAGGACTTCGACGATAACAACCCAGCCAGCGTGGAAGTCACCATCAGCTGTAACACCGGCCTGCCACTCCAGCAGACCACCACCATCGAGGAGGGTGACGGCGTGGTCTTCGTCGTGGTCGATTACGAAAGCGGCGCCATGGACTGTACGATCACCGAGACGGTGCCGGCCGGCTATACCGCCAACTACTTCGACGGTTCGGTCAACTCCGCCACCAGTTGCGAAATCGCGGGCGTGGTTCACGGCGGCGCCTACAGCTGCGGCATCACCAACACGCTCGACCAGGTTGAAGTCGAGGTGACCAAGCAGTGGATCGACGAGAATCCGCAGTTCAACAGCATCAATATTGCCGACGCCTTCTGGTCGTGCAGCAATGTTTCGCCGGTTTGTCCGGACGGATTCCTAGACCCGTGCACTTCCGGCAACCTTGAGTTCTTCGGTGACCTCGATACCCAGTCGTTCTTCGTCTATCCTGATTGGAATGGCGGCACGACATGCAGCATCACCGAAGTGCTGCTGCCAGACGGCGGTGTCGAAACCGATGACGGCGACTGCCAGGGACTGGTCTTGTTCCCCGGACAGGGCGCTTCGTGCACGATCGTCAACACCCGCCTCTACGAGGGCATTCCGACGCTGAGCCAGTACGGCCTGGCGATCCTTGCCCTGCTGATGCTGGGTGTTGGATTTGTTGCGGTAAGGCGTTTCGTCTAACGGCAACCAGCCTGTAAGAGCGAGCTTCGGCTCGCGGAAAAAGGCCCGGCATCATCCGGGCCTTTTTTTTGCGCTCAGGATCGGTAGTAACGATCGTATCGGCGGTAAGGCCGGTAGTAACGCTCGCGTTCGAATTCATAGCGCTTGACCTCATCCGGTTTATAAAGCGCCGCATCGATAATGGACCACAAGTGGATGATCCAGCCCAGCAGGATGATCCACAGCAGCGCGGTCAGCACGAACATCACCGCCGCAAGCACCCAGCGGCCCTGCAGCAACTGCCCAAGGCCGGGTATGAAGAAACTGGCCAGAGCACAAATCACGTTGCCACAGGCTCCGGAACCGTATGCGCGTCTGCTCATTAAAACCTCCTGGAATGTGTTCAATCTTCAGCAGAGTAGATGCAGATTCTGTGCCAAGCGTGAAAGCCGCCAAAGTACGCGCTTGGAGGCGATCGAGGAGGTGAGAAGGTTGGCGAAAATTACGGCTCAGTAGCGTCTTTCGCCACCGGATCGATAAAATCCCGGTCCAGCGGCTTCCGGGGCTTGTACTTGAACGGCCTGGCAAAATCCCCGCCACAGACCTGCCAAGCCATGACGTGTTCGACCAGCGGCCGGGCCGGGTCCCAGGCTTGCGCCCGGCCGCACAGGCGCAGCCCGGCTGGCGTTTCCACCACGACGTTGTGGCCGCCGTCTGCCGCCAGCCAGCGATCGACAATCTCAACGTCTTCGGGAACTGTCTTGCCGTTGAACGGGTTGTCAAACGGCGCCAGTGCTTCGGCGCCGGCACCCGGTTGCCAGTTCTCTGGTCGCTGATAGGGCCTTGGATGGCCCAGGCTTAGCGCGGCGGGGCCTTCAGCCGCGTTGAGTGGCACGCGGGCGATGACCGAGTCTCGCAGGCCGATCAAGCCCGCCGCTGAGACATCCGGGCCAGGGTCCATGAATTCGGCGGCGTCTGGCGGCGGCTCGAGGT
>JBFHEJ010000212.1:0-4886 GCA_041584255.1 Lysobacterales bacterium | reverse complement strand
GCCTTCATCGCAGGTCACCTCGATGAGCCCCCGCCGGTCGTTGCGCTCGTGAAAGGCGCATTGGCCTGCTTCGAAGGCAGGATCGAACATCACCGCCTCGAGAGGCCCAAGGGCCACTTTGCCCGCCAGCCACCATTCGAAGGACGGCGTCAGGTCAGACTGCGAATACACGGCGTCGTCCATCGTTCCTGGCGCGAACTCTGCGCCAATAGCAAAGGCCGGCACCAGTGAGTGCGCAGCCTGTCCCCAGCGATCAAGTTCGAGCTTGGACATGGGCGTCATTGAACGGTGGTCACTGACAACCACCAGGATGCCATGATCGAAGAATTGCGTGTCGTCGAGTTCGCTGAGCAAGGTCCCGAAAGTCCGGTCGGCGTATTTCATGGCCAATTCCAGTGAGCGCCGGCCGCTTTCGGGGTCCTTGTAGGGCTGGTGCGTGCTGACCGTTTCCAATACCAGAAGCCAGGGTTGGCTCGACGCATCGATCCACTCCAGCGCCCTCTCGTATAACGCGCGGTCAGACGCTGACCCGAATGCGAAACGCGGCTGATCGGCATAAAAGGGGTGCTCGTTACCCTCCACTTCGGCAAAGCCGATGTCGCTCAGCCATTCACCTTTCTGGTACAAATCCAGCGGGCCAGAGGTCAGAAATGCGGTGTGAAATCCGGCCCGGTTGAATGCGGCGGGCAGCGTATCCGCTAACCCCCACATCGAGTGAAACGGCGGTGTCTCAAACCAATGAAGGAATGGCACCCACAGCTGCTGCCCGGCGAGAATCCCAACCAGGCCCTTGTCGGTCGAAAACCCGATGCTGTGGAAATTTTCGAAACGCAGCCCCCGTCGGGCACCGGCATCGAGGTTGGGGGTCCAGGATTCGAAACCGCCAAACAGCGCGCTGTGCCAGGATGACCAGGATTCCAGCAATAGCAGAATGACATTGCGCCCCTGAGCGGGCGCCTCGCCCACCCCGCTCCACAAGGACTCTGGCATCTCGCGGTTTAATGCCGCGGCCGCTGCGTCGTCCGAGTAGCGATGGCGAAGCGGTGTGCTGAGGTTGGCGGAGAACACGCTTTCCACCGCCCAGTCATTGACGTAGGGTGCAGGCTTGAACACCGCGGTTACCGCCAGGCTCAGCATCAGCAACAGCAACATGACCAAGCGGAACGCGCGCGTGCGCACGAGAGGCATCCACCACAGCACCACGAACAGCCCTGCCAAGGCTGCCACGACCACGGCAGCGGCCAGGGGTCCGCCGAGGCCGGAGCTGAACTGGTCCCAGATAGCCGTGCCCTCGGAGGAAAACAGGACGACGTCGGCCATCAGCAGCCTCGAGTTGTAGAGTGCAAAAACCACCATGTCGGCGGTGAAAATCAGGAATACCAGCCCGCATACCAGCAGCGGGATGCGGGACAACGCCCCGGTGCGCGTGCAGCTTGCCAGTAGAAGCAGGCTCGCCAGGGCGGCAAACATCACTAGATCGGCAAGAGCGACATCAATGTGAAAGCATCCGGGGCAGGCAATGTAAGTGCCGACGGACCGGTCGACCAGGGTGGCACGGGCGGCGACGAGTATGGCCAACAACATGAACAGGCCCGCGGCAGCCAGCCAGCCAGTGCGCTGGCGATTTTTCTGAGGCATTGCTGTCAAAATGGCGGCACCGCGGCGCTGAGTGGCAGGGACGTAATGGGGCGGTCCTCCGGCTACCAAGAGATGTGCGGAGATTACCGTATCATAGCGATCGAAACCGCTTACGAGGCTCTCAGGTAAGGACAACCAGGCGATGGAATCAGCATGGATCCAGGACTTGCTCTCCTGGCTCGGAGACAACCCGGGCTGGGGCTGGGCGATCGTTTTCCTGGTGGCGCTGATCGAGTCCCTGGTGCTGGTCGGCATTTTGCTGCCGGGCGTGGTGATCTTATTTGGCGTAGGCGCGTTGGTTGGGCTCGGTGTGCTCGAATTGATCCCGATCTGGCTGGCGGCCACCGCAGGGGCATTCCTCGGCGACTCCGTGAGCTACGGCCTGGGCTGGCGCTACCGCGGACACTTGCTTGAGATCTGGCCTTTTTCGCGCTTTCCGAGGGTCATGCAACGCGGCCATGATTTTGTCCATCGCCACGGTGAAAAAAGCGTCTTCGCTGGCCGCTTCATCGGGCCGTTACGGCCCATCGTGCCGGCGGTTGTCGGCATGCTGGACATGAAGCCGCAACGTTTCCTGGTTTCGGATTTTGTCGCCAGCGTGGCCTGGGCGCCGGCCTTCCTGCTCCCCGGAGTGTTCTTCGGCGCCTCCCTGGAGGTGGCATCGGAGTATGCCGGCCGCCTGGTCGTCGTCCTCATCATCGTGCTGCTGGTGATGTGGATGGCGTGGTGGCTGCTGCGGGGAATCTACAAGTTCTTGGCGGGCCGTTCCGCGCGCTGGCTGAGAAAGGCGATCCACTGGACGCGGCGTCACCCGGTGCTTGGTCGGATCGCAGGGCCTGTGCTCGACCCTTCGCAGCCGGAAGTCCTGTCCGTCACCATGCTCGGTATCCTCCTGGTGCTGCTGTCCTGGGCGCTCATCATGCTCGGCTTCCTGGGCCCGTTTGCGGCTCAGCCCGAGGCCTTCGACCGCGCGGTTGCAGAGTTCGCGCTGGCCTTGCGCAACGACCTGACTGACCCGGTCATGGTGGCGCTGTCCCAGCTTTCTCGGTGGCAGGTGACCGTCCTCGCGGCGGTCGCCGTGTTGTTGTGGCTGCTTGGGGGAGGACAGTACAACGCCGCGGGGCACTGGGTTGTGGCGATCGGGGGCGGCATGGTGATCCAGACTTCGCTCACCTGGAGCCTGCGCGCCACACCGCAGGTCGCGGAGCTTGGCAGTGAAATGTTTCCGGGACCAAGCTCGGCCATGGGCCTGGCCACGGTGGTGGTGAGCTTTTTCGCGGTGATGGCCGCGCGCGAGTTCAGGCGAAATCATCGGCAGTGGCCTTACCTGGCATCGGGACTGATGCTCATCCTGTTGTTGATGGCGCGCGTGTACCTCGGCCTCGAGTGGTTCAGCGGTGCCCTGATTGGCGTGCTCGTCGGCCTTGCGTGGGTGGCGGTCATCGGCATCGCCTACCGCCAGCGGCGGTTTGAGCCGTTTTCCGGCGCGGTCGCCGCGATGATCTTTTACACGGCGCTGCTGTTCCTGTTTTCCTGGCAGGTGTCGAAAAATCTGGAAACCGACCTCGCACGACTGAAGTCGCCCGTGGTCGAGCAAGAATTGTCGGCCGAAAGCTGGTGGCGAAGTGCGTGGCAACAGTTGCCTTCCGAGCGAACCCGCCTGGTGTCGGTTTCCGCCAGGCGCTTCAACCTGCAGGCAGCCGTCTCGATAGAGGAGCTGGAGACAATGCTGGCCCGGCAAGGCTGGGAACGCGTCGAGCCAGCCGACTGGCGCTGGTTCGTGCGATCGCTCAATCCGAATCCGGATGAGGAAAACCTGCCCCTCGTGGCCCGTTCCTTCCAGGGCCGTTCCGAGGCGCTGCTGATGCAGCAGGACGTTCCCGGCGACCGGCGGCTGAGGACGATCCGTTTTTGGGATTCGGGCATTCGGCTGGTGCCGGGCGGGCAGATTTTGTATCTCGGACAATTTTCCGACGAGCAGCTGGTACAGCGCTTCAAGCTGATCAGCTACTGGCGCTCCGCCGCCATCAACGGAGCGCAACTGCCGCAGGCCGGAACGCTGTTCCGGGGCATGGACATCAGGGACACAGGCGAAGGTCTGATCCTGGTGAGGAAGCCGGCCCCGGAAAGTGCGGGGTCAGAGTAAAGTGCCCGGGCAAGCAACTTACTCTGGCAATTGCTCTGACCTCATTCAGGCCTGGAATCGCGGCAGCAGTTCGAGCAGGTTTTGCAAACGATCGATGGGGTCGCTGAATTCCAGCAGGTGCTGTTTTTCCGCGCCCTCCAGCGGCAGCAATTCCGACAGGCGGTAGCCGACCCAGCTCGCGTCCTGCAGGGAATCGGCGGAGTAGTCGGGGTAGTGGTCCGAAGCCTTTTCCATGAACCGCTCGAGAACCTGGCTCAGCACCTCGAACGCCACCGGGACCTTGGTCGGGGGTGGTTCCGGTACCCAGTCAACTTTGGCCATCATCAGCCCCTGCTCGTCGACCCGGTCCTGCCCCAGCACGAACCGCGTCGTGCCTTCCGCTGTCAGCCCCAGCAGACCGTCTTCCATCGTGTACCAGTCAACGATGCGCGCCAGCGTGCCGACGCGGGCCGACCTGGGTTGCGTCGCGGCATCACCACGATCAACCAGGTAGCACACGCCGAATCCGGTGTCGTTGCGGGTGCAGTGACGGACCATGTGCAGATACCGCTGTTCGAAAATTCTCAGGGGAAGCTGCCCGCCGGGAAACAAGACGGTGCGCAGGGGAAAGATCGGTATCTCGGCCATGTACCGATAAGTCTAGCGGCTGACCGGATGTTTGCTTTTTTTAGGAGGTGGCTTCGCCAGTTTGTTCCGGGCCCTTCGTCCCTTCATCACGTGGGCGCCGTCCTGCGCGAAAGCTGCTCCTACAAAGCCGAAAGCGCTTCGCAAAATTTCCGCGGCGCGCTTTCGAAGCCTCCGTTGCTCATGAACACCACCCGGTCTCCCGGCTTCACGGTATCCAGCAGTTGTTGCACCATTTCACCGGTCCGCGTGACCACGCGGCCGCGGCCCTCCAATGGCGCGAGTGCTTCGTGGGGATCCCAGTTGATGCCCTCGGACGCGTACAGCCAGACGCGGTCGGCTGCCGCGAGCGCGGGCCCGAGATCGTTGATGTGAACACCGGCCTTCATGGTGTTGCTGCGCGGCTCCAGCGCCACCAGCAGTCGCGCCGAGCTGTGCTTGCGCCGAAGGCCTTCCAGCGTCAGGCGAATGGCTGTGG
>JBFHEJ010000211.1:0-4888 GCA_041584255.1 Lysobacterales bacterium | reverse complement strand
TTCCTCGGCCAGCCGCCCGGCCTCGATGGCCGCGGCCGCACGCTGCTGGCTGCGCAGGGCAAAGGCGTCCTGGTCTTCGCGTGCTACCTTGAATTCCTCGGCCACGTTTTCGGCGGTCTCAGGCATGGAATCGACGCCATACTGGGCCTTGAGCGCCGCGTTGATGAAACGCCAGCCCATGGTGGTGTCGTAGATCTCGGCATTGCGGCTGAACGCGTATTGCGCCTTGCCCATCACAAACGGTGCGCGGCTCATGGATTCGACGCCGCCGGCGACGACCAGTTCGGCCTCTCTGCAGCGGATGGCGCGGGCGGCCGAGCCGACCGCATCCATCCCGGAGCCGCACAGGCGGTTCAGCGTGACGGCCCCCGCGGTTTCGGGCAGGCCAGCCAACAGGCTGCTCATGCGCGCGACGTTGCGGTTGTCTTCACCGGCCTGGTTGGCGCAGCCGTAGTAGACGTCGTCCAGGGCGGCCCAGTCTACGCCGGGATTGCGCTCGATGAGCGCACGCATCGGTATGGCGCCGAGGTCATCTGCGCGGATGCTCGACAGCGCACCGCCGTAGCGGCCAATTGGGGTGCGAATGGCATCACAAATGAAAGCGTCGGGCAAACTCATTCTCCCTTGAACTTCGGTGGCCGCTTCTCCATGAAGGCGGCCACGCCCTCGGCATAGTCGGCGCTGCGGCCCAGTTCGCGCATGGCGTCGCGTTCCTGGTCCAGTTCCTCGTCCAGATTGCGCGCAGTGGAAGCATTCAGGAGTTGCTTGATGCGGCCCAGGCCGCGCGTTGGCTGTGTCGCGAGGTGGGCGGCCAGCTTGGTGGCCTCATCCATCAGCGCGTCATCGTCAACGCAGCGCCAGATCATGCCCCAGGCCTCGGCCTTCTCCGCCGGCAGCTTTTCGGCCAGCATGGCGAGACCCTTGGCCCGAGGCAGGCCAACGGCCCGTGGCAGGTTCCAGGTACCGCCCGAATCCGGCACCAGCCCGATCTTTGAAAACGACATGATGAAGCTCGATGAGCGCGCGGCCAGCACGATGTCACAGGCCAGGGCAATGCTGGCGCCGGCGCCGGCGGCCACGCCATTGACGGCGCAAACCACGGGCTTGGGCAGGTTCATGATGCTGCGGATCAACGGGTTGTAGTTGTTTTCTACTGACTCGCCGAGATCGGGCGGTCCCTCACCGGGTGCCACGGCCCGGTCGTTCAGGTCCTGCCCGGCACAAAACCCGCGCCCGGCGCCGGTCAGCAGCAGGCAGCGGACGTTCTTTTCGTCTTTCACTCGCTGCATAGCCTCGCGCACCTCGGCGTGCATCTGCGTGTTGAAGCTGTTCAGCGAATCGGGGCGATGGAGCGTCAGCGTTGCGACTCCGGTCTCAACGGAAAACTCGATGGTCTTAAAGCTCATTTCGGTCTCTGTCCCGCTTGGCGCAGCGGCTTGAATCAACGTGCTGTATGATCGCCGATGCCTCCCCACTCTGCAAAGGAGGGCCCATGCCTGCCTACAGCTTCGAAGGGGTCACACCGGTGGTCCATCCCGGCGCCTTCGTGCATGAGACTGCGGTTCTGATTGGCGACGTGTGGATCGGGGAGGGCAGCTACGTTGGCCCCAACGCGGTATTACGTGGAGATTTCGGGCGTATCGTGCTGGGCAAGGGCGCCAACTTCCAGGACACCTGCGTGGCACATTCCTTCCCGGGCCGGGATGTCATTATCGAGAGCGGCGGGCATGTCGGGCACGGCACGGTGCTCCACGGCTGCAGAATCGAACGGCAGGCCCTGGTCGGGATGAATTCCGTATTGATGGACGAAGTGGTGATCGGCGAGGAGTCGATCGTCGGGGCGATGACCTTCGCCCGCCACGGCTTCACCTGCCCGCCGAGAAGCCTGGTGGTCGGGGCGCCGGCCCGGATCCTGCGGGCCCTGGAACACCGCGAAATCGAGTGGAAAAAACGCGGCACGCAGGAGTACCAGGAATTGGCTCGGCGCTGCATGCAAAGCCTGGAGCCAGTGACCCCGCTCGAATCGGACGACTTAAGTCGCCCGCGGGTCAGATCCAGCGGTTTAAGGCCCAAGCAGGAGACCTGAGCAGACTCTGTCAGGCCAGCGCGATATCGAAGCGGTGCAGCGGCAGGCCTGATTCCTCGTCGGCAACCGGACTGGTGATCAGCAACGGTCTCTGTTCTTCGGGCAGGCTTTGGATCGGCCCGTCCTGCTCAAGCAGTGGATCACCTTCGAAGTACATCTGCGTGATCAGCCTGGTTTGCTCGCCCGCCCATAACTTGAAGTGGATGTGCCGGGCCCGCCAGCCGGCGTCACCGAACGCGCTCAGGGGATAGGCAGCAGGCTTGATGGTCTTGAAGCCGTAGTTGCCGTCCGGGTCGGTGAGGGTGCTGCCAATGCCCTGGAAATTGGGATCGAGTGCCGCGACGTTGGGGTCGTCCGGGTGGTCGTAGCGGCCGTTGTCGTTGGCCTGCCAGATGTCCACGCGGATACCTTCGAGCCGATTACCCTCAATATCGGTGACGCGGCCCCGGACCAGGATGACCTCGCCCTTTGCAGGCTCGGTATGGCCTTCGAGCAGGGTCAGGTCGACGTCGGTCTCCTTGTGCGGCCCGGGCGGGTAAAAAGGCCCTTCCACCTGGCGTGGTGTCGCCACCAGGGCGTGGGCGATCGAGGGCGTCAGCAGGACGGCGCCCGAGGCAAGGGCGCCAAGCTGGCTGGTCATAGCTCGTCGGGTGATTTTCCTGTTCATGAACTGGTCCTCAAATCTGGTCAGCTTCCGCGGGTTAGAGCGGATTGGGCGGCAGTCGTGACGACCCGTTCATGATAGTCGAAATGGGGCAAAACGCCGGGCTACGTCGGTTTCGCGCCGCCGCGCATTTCCACCAGCGTCAGGATGTCGTACAGCGCGACCACCACCTCGTCCTGGTTGGTGATTTCCACCGCCCACTTAACCACGCCGCTGTGGTACTTGTCGTCGGGTTTTTTTTCCTTGGCGATCTTCTGCTTGACCGTGACCCTGGCGCGGATGGTGTCGCCGATGCCGACCGGCTCGATGAAGCGCAGATCCTCCAGGCCGTAATTGGCCAGTACAGGACCGGGCGCCGGGTCGACGAACAGGCCAGCCGCGGCCGACAGCACGAAATAGCCGTGGGCCACGCGTTTTTCGAACAGCGAATCCCTGGCGGCAATCTCGTCGAAATGGGCATAGAAGTGATCGCCCGAGATACAGCCGAAATTGACAATGTCGGCCTCGGTGACGGTGCGTCGGTGGGTGACCAGAGTTTCACCGATCTGCAGTTCCTCGAAGTATTTGCGAAAGGGATGCACCAAATCCGTAATCGGCTTCGAGCCCGGGGTGTATTCGCGGGTGATGGCCGTCAGGGTCGTCGGCGAGCCCTGTACTGCGGTTCGTTGCATGTAGTGCTTGATGGCGCGCGTGCCGCCCAGTTCCTCACCGCCACCGGCGCGTCCGGGTCCGCCATGAACCAGCGGCGCCAACGGCGAGCCGTGGCCGGTCGACTCGGCAGCGCAATCGGGGTTCAGCACCAGGATTCGGCCGTGGTACGCCGCTGTGCCGAGCACGATGGCGGCGGCTTCGTCGTCATCGTCGGTGACGACCGAGCCCACCAGGCTGCCGCGGCCGAGCTTGGCCAGCGAGACCGCCTCATCGGCGTCATCAAAGGTCATCAGCGTGGTGACGGGGCCAAAGGCTTCAATGCTGTGGGCGGCCTCGTTGTCGTGCGGCCTGTCGGCGTAAAGCACTGTTGCCGGGAAGAAGGCGCCTTTTCCCGGGTCGGCGCCGACCACGTCGAAATCGCGTTTCCCGCCGTGGACGATTTCGCAGCTTTCGGCCAGCTGTTCTACGGCGGCCCAGACATCCTCGCGCTGGTCGGTGCCGACCAACGCCCCCATGCGCACGCCCTCGACAGCCGGGTCGCCGACCCTGGTGCCATCCAGCCGCTTGCCAAGCGCTTCGATCACGGCTTCCAGCCGGTCGCGCGGCACGATGGCCCGGCGAATGGCGGTGCACTTCTGGCCCGCTTTGACCGTCATTTCCTGCGCCACGCCCTTGATGAACAGATCGAACACCGGGCTGCCGGGCTCAGCGCCCGAACCCAGGATGGAGTAATTGAGCGAGTCGGCCTCCATGTTGAAGGGTACCGAGTTGGCGACGATGTTCGGGTGGGTCTTGAGCTTGCGGCCGGTGGAGGCGGAGCCGGTGAAGGTCACGCAGTCCTGCTCGTCGAGATGATCGAGCAGGTCGCCGGTGCTGCCGCAGATGAGCTGGATCGAGCCTTCGGGAAACGTCTCGCTGGCGATGATCTCGCGCACCATGGCCTCGGTGAGGTAGCACGACGGTGTGGCCGGCTTGACAATCACCGGCACGCCGGCCACCAGGCTCGGCGCGATTTTTTCCAGCATCCCCCAGCAGGGGAAATTGAAGGCGTTGATATGGACCGACACACCCTCTTTCGGCACCAGGATATGACGACCCAGGAAGGTCCCCTTGGCCGACAGCCGCTCGACATTGCCTTCCACGGCGAAGGGCTCGTTGGGCATCTCGCGGCGCGCGATGCCCGAGTAGCTGAACACCGTGCCGATGCCGCCCTCGATGTCGATCCAGCCGTCGCCGCGGGTGGCGCCGGTCATGGCCGAAATCTCGTAGAACTTTTCCTTGTGTCCCAGCAGGTACTTGGCCATGGCCTTGAGCCGGTTGGCGCGGTCGTGGATGGTCAGCGCGCGCAGGGCAGGGCCGCCCACCTCGCGGCCGTGGCGGCGGACCTCGGCGAAGTCGATGCCGGCGCTGCTGACGTTCCCAATAGGCTCGCCGGTGATGGCGTGGCGCACCTCGACGCCGTCGTCGGCGCCTTTGTGCCAGGCGCC
>JBFHEJ010000210.1:0-4903 GCA_041584255.1 Lysobacterales bacterium | reverse complement strand
GCCGACTGGCGTATGGTCTCGTCATACAAAATCGCCCCGCTGATGTGCTGCCCGAGTCCCGCGGTGGTGAGGAGCATGTCCCGGTAGGCGCGGCGGTTGGCCTCAGTCGACTCCATGTTGACGCTTTTGAGACGCTTGGCGATGGTGCCGCTGCTTTCGTCGATGGCCAGGATGCCCTTGCTTTCGGCCACCATGGCCCGGGCGACTTCAACCAGTTGCTGACTGCTCATTTCTGCTCCTCGGAAGATTCTGAAAGGAAAACCACCATTTTAGATAAATCACTCCTGCCAACGCCACTGGAATCGCCGCACGGTTTCAGCGCAAATCAAGATCAGTCTGAAGTTCCGGCTGGCCATCAACACCAACACGAATCAGCCGCATGGTGTTGGTGCCGCACTGGTTGCCCAGGTTTTCACCCATGGTCAGAATCACACGGTCGCCCGTTTCAATGGCACCCTTCTGCCACAAAACCTTCAGCCCGTGGCGAATGACTGGTTCCATCGAATCGCCTTCAGGGTAATGGGGGACAGGGTAAACGTTGCGATAGAGAGCCATGCGCCGGCGGCTGGCGGCGGAGGGCGACAAAGCGAATATGGGCACCGGTGACTCGACCCGCGAAAGCCACAGCGCGGTCGAACCTGACTCGGTGAAAGCGACGATGGCCTGCACCGAGACATGCGTGGAAAGAAACATGGATGCCGCCGCAATGGCCTGATCGATGCGCTGGAAGCGCACGTTGAGCAGGTTGGCGTCAACCCACTCGTCGCTGTGACGCTCGGCGCCCAGACAAACACGATCCGCAGCTTCGATGACCCGCGCTGGATGCTTGCCGACTGCGGTTTCCTCGGACAGCATGATTGCGTCACTGCCGTCGATGACGGCATTGGCCACATCCAACACTTCTGCCCTGGTGGGAATCGGACTCCTGACCATGGACTGCATCATTTGGGTCGCGGTGATCACGTTGACGTTGTAGTCGATGGCCGTCTTGATGATTCGTTTTTGGATACCGGGAAGTGCGGCGTCTCCGATTTCCACACCCAGGTCACCCCGGGCCACCAGGATCGCATCCGCGGTATCGCAGATTTGCTCCAGCGCCACGATTGCTTCGGTACGCTCGATCTTTGCAACTACGGCTGCGTCGCTGCCGGCCTGACGCAGCAGCTTTCGCGTCTTGCGAATGTCATCCGCGTTGCTCGGGAAGGACACAGCGAGGTAGTCCACACCCATATTGGCGGCCAGCGGTATGTTTTGGATGTCCTGCTCCGTCAGGCCCGAGACAGACAGCCCCCCTCCGAGAATGTTGATGCCCTTGCGGTCGCTCAGTTTGCCGCCCGTTTGCACCGTGCAATTGATGCGGCCCTCACTGACGGACACAACCTGCATGGCGATCAGCCCGTCATCCAGCAGCAGCTTGTCACCGGGTTCCACGTCCTCGGCCAGATGCGCGTAACTCACCGCCACCCTGGTTTCATCGCCGGGCGTCTTGAGGTCACGGGTGTCGAGGGTGAACTCATCCCCGGCCCTGAGTTCCACTTCGCCATCGGCGAAGTGCTCGATGCGAATCTTCGGCCCCGAAAGGTCCGCCATCAGCGCCACTTCGCGTCCGAGTTCTTCGGCAATCTCGCGAACAGCTCGGGAGCGGGCCATGTGGTCTTCGGCCCCGCCGTGCGAGAAATTGATTCGAAGGGCGTCAGCGCCGGCAGATATCACGGCTTTCAGCACCGCGCGGTCGTCGGTGGCGGGGCCGAGCGTGGCGATGATCTTTGTACGGCGACGTGCCATGGTTGCGTTCCTCCTGTCCGACCGAATGTGCCCATTTCCCGCTTCAGAATAGGTGGCGGGCGGGAACCCGGCGACCGGTCAGGACGGCTTTGCTGCCTCCTCGAGGGCGGCCACGGCAGGCAGAGTCTTGCCCTCGACCAGTTCGAGGAAAGCGCCGCCGCCGGTGGAAACGTAATCGATTTCTTCACTGACCCCGAACATCTCGATCGCGGCGAGGGTGTCGCCGCCGCCGGCAATGCTGAAACCCGATGAACGGCCCACCGCTTCGGCCACAGAGCGGGTGCCCGCGGCAAACCCTGGAAATTCAAAGACGCCCACCGGGCCGTTCCAGATGATGGTGGCGGCCCCGGCAATAATGTCCGAATAGCTGGCAGCCGTGAGCGGGCCGATGTCGAGAATCATCTCATCCGGCCCGACCTCTTCGATACTGCGCACCATGGGCTGTGCGGTGGCAGAGAACTCCTTGGCGACGACCACATCCGTCGGAATCGGAATCGAACCGCCCCGGCCATGCGCCTTGCGGATCAGTCGCTGCGCCTCCTCAACAAGCTCACCCTCGATCAATGACTTGCCAACCTTGTGCCCCGCCGCGGCAATGAAGGTGTTGGCGATGCCGCCACCGACTATCAACTCGTCGACCTGATCCAGCAGGCTGTCGAGCACGGAAAGCTTGGTGGAAACCTTGGCGCCGCCGACGATGGCCAGCATCGGTCGTTTCGGGTGCGACAAGGCCTTTCCGAGCACCGTCAGTTCTCGATCCAGCAGCGGTCCGGCACAGGCCACCGGCGCAAAACGGATCACGCCTTCGGTGGAAGCCTGAGCCCGGTGTGCGGTGCCGAAGGCATCCATCACGAACACATCGCACAAGCCGGCCATCTGCCGCGACAGCTCGTCGTCGTTGGCCTTCTCGCCCTTGTTGAAACGCACGTTTTCTCCCAGCACGAGATCGCCGGGCTCGATCGTGACGCCGTTGAGCCAGTCCCGCTCGAGCCGCACTTTGCGACCCATCAATTCGGCAAGGCGATCGGCCACTGGGCGCAGCGAGGCCGACTCGTCGAACCGGCCTTCCTCCGGCCGCCCCAGATGCGAAAGCAGCAGGACACCGGCGCCGGCGTCCAGGGCCTGGCGGATCCCCGGTAGAGCCTCGCGGATACGGGTGTCCGAGGTGACCCGACCATCCTCGACAGGCACGTTGAGGTCGAGCCGCATCATGACCCGTTTTCCGGCAACGTCGACGTCGCCCAGGCGCAGGTAGTTGCGGGCCATCTCAAGCATTCATCAGTGCAACGGTGGTGTCCAGCATACGGTTGCTGAAACCCCATTCGTTGTCATACCAACTCAGAACTTTCACCAACCGCTCCTGCATGACGCGTGTCAGGGTGGCGTCGAACACCGACGAGCGAGGGTCATGGTTGAAATCGATCGATACCAGCGGCTTCTGGTTGTAGCCGATGATGCCGCTGTATTCGCCCTCGGCGGCGGACTTCATGATGTCATTGACCTCCTCAGGCGTAGTGTCGCGGCTGGCGATGAAACTCAGATCCACTACCGACACATTGATGGTGGGCACACGCATGGAAAAACCGTCGAGCTTGCCGTTCAATTCCGGCAGCACCAGCCCTACCGCCGCCGCGGCGCCTGTCTTTGTGGGAATCTGGCTCATGGTCGCCGAGCGCGCCCGGCGCAGGTCCTTGTGGAACACGTCGGTCAGCACCTGATCGTTGGTGTAGGCGTGAATGGTCGTCATCAGCCCGCTCTCGATACCGATGTGTTCATGCAGCACCTTGGCCAGCGGCGCCAGGCAATTGGTGGTGCACGAAGCATTCGAAAT
The DNA here is from genome assembly GCA_041584255.1 of Lysobacterales bacterium. Classification (GTDB taxonomy): domain Bacteria; phylum Pseudomonadota; class Gammaproteobacteria; order Xanthomonadales; family SZUA-36; genus JAUIBE01. The sequence goes on along the minus strand of JBFHEJ010000210.1, from coordinate 1,287 downwards.
GACCGTATCGCTGGACTTCAGCGAATCGTGATTGACGCCGTAAACCACCGTGTTGTCCACTTCCTGCCCCGGGGCGGAGATGATGACCTTTTTCGCTCCGGCAGCCAGGTGCATGCCGGCCTTTTCCTTGCTGCGAAAGAGCCCGGTGCACTCATGCACCACATCAACGCCGAGATCGCTCCATGGCAGTTTCGAAGGATCGCGCTCGGCAAAAACGCGTACGCGGTCACCATTGACAACCAGGTCGCCGCCGTCGACCGAAACCCTCCCGGGGAACTTGCCGTGCGCGGTGTCGTACTGTGTCAGGTGGGCATTGGTTTCGGCATCGCCGAGATCGTTGATGGCGACGATTTCAAATTCGTCGTTGCGCCCCGATTCGTAGACAGCCCGCATGATGTTGCGGCCGATGCGGCCATAGCCGTTGATTGCTACCTTGATTGGCATGATCCAACTCCAAATGTTCTAAACGATATCCAACGCGGCCTGACGCACGTGGTCGGCGGTCAGCCCGTATTTTTCAAACATGACGTCTCCAGGCGCCGAGGCGCCAAAGCGATCTACTCCGATGACGCGACCGGAAGCGCCGACGAACCCGTACCAATACATGGGTACGCCGGCTTCCACTGCCAACCGCGCGCTGACATCCGGCGGCAATACCGAGTGGCGGTAATCCTCACTCTGGCGCAGGAACAACCCGGGGTTGGGCATGGAAACCACCCGGGCGCCGACGCCCTCGGTGGCCAGCATCTCAGCAGCCTCCACCGCGATGGCCACTTCCGAACCCGTGGCAAGGATAATGACTCGCAGTTCGCCTTCGGCTTCCCTGAGGATGTACCCGCCGCGGGCAATCAGCGAAACCTGCTCGGCGACGCGCGCCTGGTGCGGGAGTTTCTGGCGGGTGAACACCAGCGCCGTCGGACCGTCGCGGCGCTCGATCGCGTGCTTCCAGGCCACGCCGGATTCCACTGTGTCGCACGGCCGCCATACCTCGAGATTGGGAATCAGCCGCAGGCTGCTGACATGCTCAACTGGCTGATGGGTGGGCCCGTCCTCGCCGAGCCCGATCGAATCGTGGGTATAGATGTGGATGTTCTGCGTCCCGATCAGGGCCGACATGCGCACGGCATTGCGGGCATAGTCGGAAAACACCAGGAATGTCGCATTGTAGGGAATGAACCCGCCGTGCAGTGCGATACCGTTGCAGATGGCGGTCATGCCAAATTCGCGCACGCCGAAAAAGACATAGTTGCCGTTGCCGTTTGCTTCGGTGACGTCGACACTGCCGCT
>JBFHEJ010000209.1:0-4917 GCA_041584255.1 Lysobacterales bacterium | reverse complement strand
CGATTTGAAGTGGGTGATGAAACAGGAACTGCGCAAAGTGCCCGGTATCGGCATCGGCTGTGAGAAGGTCGGCCACATCTTCGTCGACCGTTCCCGTCCGGCTGCCGCACGCCAGGTCATCCATGACGCCCTCGAGCGACTCGGCGACGGGGTGGGAATCTTGTTTTTCCCTGAGGGCACCCGCAGCCTCGACGGCCGCCTGTTGCCGTTCAAGAAGGGTGCCTTTATGACCGCGATCGAGCAGAACCTGCCGCTCCTGCCCGTAACGATCTCGGGCACGCGGGATGTGCTTCCGGCCAAAAGCCTCAGGTTGTTTCCCGGCAAGGTGCGCCTCGTCATTCACCCGGAAGTCTCGACTGAGGGACTCAGCCACGCGGATATGGCGGTCTTGAGGGACCGCGTGCGGCAAACCATCCAGTCGGCGCTGCCGTCGGAGCATCGCTCATGACCGTTCACAAGCCGGATCCCCGCTACACGCTGTCGAACCGCTCCAAGGCCAACTTCACACTGGCCCTGCGCATTGCGCTTGGCTTTGTCGGCCTGCTGTGGATCATTTTCATCGTCGATGCCATGCTGGGCCTGAGGCTCGGGAGATTTGGCCTGCAGCCCGGCTCGATGCCCGGCCTGATTGGGCTCGTGACCGCGCCGCTTTTACACGGCAGTGCCGGGCACATCTTTTCCAACAGCCTGCCGCTGCTGATTTCCCTGACTGCCATTCTGTTTCTTTATCCGAATTCGGCCGTGCGCGCGATTCCGATGATCTGGCTCGGCTCAGGACTGTTCGCCTGGGTGATCGGCCGGCCGAGTTTTCACTACGGCGCCAGCGGCCTGGTCTACGGTCTGCTGGCTTTCGTGTTCGTCAGCGGCGTCATCAGAAAGGACATGCGCTCGGTAGCGGTTTCCCTGGTGGTGTGGTTTCTCTACGGAACGATGATTTGGGGCATCTTCCCGATCCGCCCGCACATGTCCTGGGAATTACACCTGGGCGGTGCGTTGATGGGGGTCATCGCCGCTTTCATTTTTCGGAACTGGGACCGCCCACCCATGGTGCGCTATGACTGGGAAGACGACGATACGGTGCCCGAATGGTACCCGGAGAGTAGTGCTGACCACCCTTCGTCCGGTAAGCTAGAGGACAAGTCATAGATCGTCAGCGCGGAAACGGAGCGTCCAAATGCTGATCCGCTTCTTCATTGCCCTGTTGGTTCTGGCCCTGGCCTTACTGGCCGGGACGCTGTTACTGCCTTCCCAGGTCCACGTCGAACGCATGGCCATCATCGACCGGCCACCTTCGGTGATATTCGGCCTGCTCAATGACTTCAAGCATTTCCAGGCCTGGTCGCCCTGGGCCGAGCGCGATCCCAATGCCCGCTATTCCTTCTCGGGGCCCGAACGCGGTGTTGGCGCCACCATGACCTGGGACGGCGATCCGCGGCAGGTGGGCAAGGGCGTCCAGAAAATCGTGTTCGCCGAACCCTATTCGTTGATTCGTACCCACCTTGTGTTCGAAGGGCAGGGTGAAGCAGATGCCTACTTCGAGATCCGTCCCGAAGGTCGCGGTTCCAGGCTGGAATGGGGCTTCGACACCGATGTCACCGAGGATCGCGGCTTTTTCGAAGCGGTCATGGGCAAGTACATGGGACTGTTTTTCGATTACTGGGTGGGGGCGGACTACGAGCATGGCCTCCAGCGCTTCGAGCAGTACGCCGAGTCGTTTCCGAACGCGAACTACGCCGACATAGAGCTCGAACACGTAACGGCGGAGGCACAGCCCATCCTGTATGTCTCGACCAGCAGCGCGCAAAGCGACCAGGCGGTTGCGGCTGCGCTGGGCGCCGCGTTTGGGGAAATCAGCCGCTTCATGGCCACTCGTGGGCTGAAACACGCCGGCACGCCGATGTCCATCAGTCAATCGCGTACCGGCAATGGTTACCAGTTCGACGCTGCCATCCCCGTCGAAAACCCGGAAGTACGGCCCACCGGCAACATCCGAGTGGGGTGGTCACCCTCGGGCGCGGCGGTCAGGGCGGTCCACCAGGGCGGCTATTCTACGTTGAATGAGACCTACAATAAGGTCGGCGCCTACATCGCTGTGCAGCGGCTCGAACACAACGGCGTCACTTTCGAGCAATATGTTTCGGATCCGGGCGAAACGGCCGAGGGCGACCTGATCACGCACGTTTACTTCATGATCAGTGAATGACCCCGGCTCGGTGAGTGATCCTGCCGCGGCCAGTCCCGTGACGCGGCCCGCCCGGCTGAACATCATTGGTTGTGGTAGGGCCGGCGGCACGGTTGCGGCGGCTTTGATGGGCACCGGCCTGGTGCAACCCGGCCAGGTACTCAACCGAAGCCTGGCGAGCGCCGAGCAAGCGGTCGCCGCGCTGAGGGCAGGACAGCCAATCGACGATCCTGTAGCTTTCTCGCCTGCCGACTTGTGGCTGGTTGCCACTTCCGACGGCGCGATTGAGCCTGCGGCCCTGGCGCTGAGCGAAAGCGGCGTATCCCTCGTCGGCGCGGTGGTGTTCCACCTCAGTGGTCGTTTCGGCCCCAACGTGCTAAACCCGCTCGCATCCGCCGGCGCTGAAACCGCGTCGGTGCACCCGGTGCGTTCCATGCCGGAACTGCTGACCGACAGCGAACAATTCCGCGGCACGATTTGCGTCGCCGAGGGAACACGGAGGGCGCTGGACCGCCTGAGTGGCATTTTTGCGGTCGCCGGCGCCGGCTGGCATGAAGTCGAAAGTCTCGAGCGCGGCCTCTATCACGCCGCGCTTGCCATCATCAGCAATGTCACCAAGGGTGTCATCTGGAAGGCTCAGAAGTGGCTGGAAGTCGCCGGCCTCGATCCCGACAGCGCTGCGCAGGTGAGCCACAGCCTGCTTTCCATCACCACCGACGATGTCTTCCGCGCCGGCGTGCGCCACACCATCACGGGTCCCGTGGTGCGCGGCGATACCAGCACGGTTGAAGCACACCTGGAATCGGTTGGGCGGGTTGGCCGGCACGACGCCGAGGTGTACCGGATTCTTGCCCAGACGGTGCTCGATCTGGCTAACGAGCGCGGCGACCTCGACGACGAGGTGTTGCGCCGATTCGAGATTCTGCTGGGCGCCAGGCCTGGTTAACTTGCGAATGTCGCCGTCAGCTGGACCAGTCCCATTCGCCACAAAATGTCGACCGCCAGCTCCCATCGGGGCGCGCCCGATCGACGTGACTTTCAAGCTGCAGTTCAAATTCCTCGCGCCCGATTTCAACGGCGCCCATGCTGATGAGGTGCGCATTCTCGATCTGGCAGTCAATCGGCCCAAAGCCCCAGTCGACGAGTTGCCGGCACAGCGTGATCAGGGCAATTTTGCTGGCGTCGGGGCGCAGACTGAACATGGACTCGCCAAAAAACATGTGGCCGATGGCCAGGCCGTAGATGCCGCCAACGAGTTCATCGTCCTGCCACGCCTCGACACAATGAGCGGCGCCGATTTCGTGAAGCCGCCGGTAGGCCGAGATCATTTCTGCGGTGATCCAGGTGGACCGGCGGCCGGGATGCGGGGCGGCACAGTGCTCGATGACACGTGAAAATGCCGTGTCCGCCGTGACCCTGAATTCTCCTCGGCGCAAGCGCCGACGGGTCCGCCTGGAAACATACACCGCATCGGGATAAAGCACGCAGCGTGGCGAAGGCGTCCACCACAACACGGGTTCTCCGTCTGTGAACCAGGGAAATATTCCCCGGCGATAGGCCGCGAGAAGGCGCCTGGGACTGAGGCTGCCCCCCCAGGCCAGCAGGCCGCTGGGAAAATTCAAGGCCGCGGATGTCGGCGGAAACTCATCCTCCGCGCTGTCGTCGAGGCAGGGCAGGTCCAGGAGATACATGCGCGGGCCCCGCTGCGCTCAGCCCCGGGACTTGGCCCGCGATGCCGCCCCGGACACGACACGGAAGGGCCGGTGTTGATCGATGGCCAGGCGATAGTTGTCGAGCCACTCGCCTTCGTGCTCCAGGTATTTTTCAATGGCCGTCCGAAACGCCGGGTGGGCAACGAAGTGATACGAATGGGTCCTGACCGGCTCGAATCCGCGCGCGATCTTATGCTCGCCCTGGGCGCCTGATTCAAAGCGCTGCAGTCCGCGTTCGATGCAATATTCGATGCCCTGGTAGTAAGCCGTTTCGAAATGCAGTCCGGGCATGTCCTGCAGCGTTCCCCAGTAGCGGCCATAAAGACACTCGCGGCCCACCAGGAACAGGCTCATGGCCAGTGGCTCGTCGTCCATAAACGCCACGATCGCCAGCACCTGCTCGGGCATGTTCGCGGCAAGCTGCTCAAAAAAGGCCGGGGTCAGGGCCGGGTGGTTGCCGTGGGCATGAAAAGTGCTGCGGTAACAGTGGTGGATGAAGGCAATGGTCGGTTTATCGAGTGCTGCGCCGCCCAGACGCTCGAAGCGCACGCCGCGTTGTGCCACCTGGCGGCGCTCCTGGCGGATGTTCTTGCGTTTCTTGGATTTCAGCGTCGCGAGGAAATCATTGAAACTGCCGAATTCGCAATTGTGCCAGTGAAATTGCCAATCGCGGCGCGCCAACAGTTGCGTGCCGGCGAACACGCCTGTGTCATCGGCCTCCACGAAGTTGCAGTGCCATGAGGACAGGCCGAGCGCCTCGCAACGCGCACGCCCGTACTCGATCAGCCGCGCCTTCAGCGCTTCGGCCTGGGGATGGCCGCTGGCTACCAGCAACCGCGGCCCGGCCACCGGCGTCCAGGGGATGGCGGTCAGCAACTTGGGGTAATACTCGAGCCCGCTGCGGTGATAGGCGTCGGCCCAGGCCCAGTCAAACACGAACTCGCCGCGGGAATGCGACTTGATGTAGCTGGGTGCGGCGGCGACGAGCTGCTCGCCTTCATACAGGCACAGGTGATTGGGCTG
>JBFHEJ010000208.1:0-4939 GCA_041584255.1 Lysobacterales bacterium | reverse complement strand
CTCCCTCCGTCGTATCGCCCGTAATACTCGAGTTGAAAACCTTCCAGTCATAGCCATCTTTGTTCAGTCTGTCCTGTAGCAGACTGGGCCACGCCTGGCGCAATTCCATGTTGTAGGCGGCGCTGAGCGAATCGCCAACGATTACGATATGGGGTTGCGGTGCAGCGTTTTTTCCGCGGCTCTCGGCCATCGCGTCGCCGCCGTTCAAGATCGATACGGCAGTCAGAAAGAAAATGAGGTATTTTAAAAGGAATGTCATGGATCCATCTGATATTATTCTTAAAACAACTGGGCTAACTAAGCGGGTTTCCAGCCCTGAAGGCGCCCTCACTATTCTCGACCACGTCGACCTCTCGGTTCGGCGCGGAGAGTCATTGGCGGTGATTGGGGCGTCCGGCGCCGGAAAATCCACATTGCTGGGACTACTGGCCGGACTTGACGTTCCATCCAGTGGTTCAGTCTGGCTCAATGATATCGAACTTACGGCTCTGGATGAGGACGGGCGTGCCGCCCTGCGTGCGGAAAGCGTAGGCTTTGTGTTCCAGTCATTCCACCTGGTGCCCTCTCTTACGGCGCTGGAAAACGTGATGTTGCCGCTCGAACTCAGCGGCCGCAACTCAGCCCGGTCGGCAGCGGTAAGCGCCTTGCAGATGGTCGGACTCGATCGCAGGACGGGCCACTATCCGCACCAGCTGTCCGGCGGAGAAAAGCAGCGCGTAGCCATCGCGCGCGCTTTCGTGGTAAAGCCTGCCGTGCTGTTTGCCGACGAGCCCACCGGAAACCTCGATCACCGCACCGGCAAGACGGTCGCGGACCTGCTTTTCGACATCAACCGCGAGTCTTCCACCACACTGATCTTGGTCACACACGATCAGGCCATCGCCGCCCGCTGTGAACGCGTCGTCCACATGGACGCCGGTCGGCTCGTGGCGCCGCCCGAGAAGGAAGTCGCCTGAAGGTGTCCTTGGCGTCCGCTTCATCCCGCGGCGTGCTGCGCTCCATTGCCCAGGCGCTGCGCATGCTGGCAAGAGACTGGCGCTCGGGCGAGCTGACCGTTCTGATCGCAGCACTCGTCATCGCCGTCACCTCGTTGACTGCCGTGGCGTTCATCACGGACCGGGTGTCGCAGGCCGTTGCGCTGCGCGCTGCCGAGTCGCTGGCCGCCGATCTTCGCGTCGCCTCTACACGACCCATCAGCACAGACTACGAACAGCTCGCGGGGCAATACGGACTGGCATCGGCCAGGCTGACTTCGATGGCCAGCGTGGTGTTCCTCGCAGGCGGTGAGCCGCCGCGGCACACGCTGGCCGCCATCCGGGCGGCTACCGCGGACTATCCCCTGCGTGGTTCTCTCAAACTGGCCGACGCCCTGCTGGACGAGGAATTTCTTGTCAGCGAGGCACCGCCCCCCGGCGAAGCCTGGGCGTCTCCGCGACTACTGACACGCCTTGGCGGCGAGGTGGGTGATTCGATCCGGGTGGGAGAGATCGAACTGACGGCCAGCAAGGTGCTGGTCTCGAGGCCGGACGAGGGTTTCCGCTTTACTGACCTGGCTCCCACGCTGTTGATCAATCAGGCCGATCTCGCCGCCACGGGACTGATTCAACCCGGAAGTCGCGTTTCGTATGCCCTGCTGCTCTCCGCGGGCCGATCGGAAATCGCGGCATTCAAACCCGTGCTGGAGGAAATGATCCAGGACGGCGAAGAACTGGAGGACATTCGTGACGCCAACCCACAGATTCGTTCAGCGATGGACCGCGCGGGGCGATTTCTCAACCTGGCCTCACTGGTAGCGGTGCTCATTGCCGCCGTGGCCGTGGCCATGTCCGCAAGGCGTTACTCCCATCGCCATCGCGACCGCGTCGCGCTGATGAAGTGCCTGGGCGCCAGCCAGCGGCAAATACTGATCTCCAGCCTCGTGCAAATAGTACTGTTAGCGGTCGCCGCCGCAATCATCGGCGCGTCGCTGGGCTATTTTGCCCACGCCGGCCTGGCTTTCTTGATGCGGGACATGATCCAGCAATCCCTGCCGCCGCCAGGCTGGAGCCCGGTCGGACTCGGCCTGGTGACCGCAACACTGATCCTCGCCGGCTTTGCCCTGCCCGATTTGCTGCAGATGCGCAAAACACCGCCCTTACGGGTTCTGCGCCATGACGTTGCGCCCCCGCCCATTCGCTATGGCCTGAGCTGGCTCGCCGCCATCGGCGCCGTGCTGACGCTGATCCTGTGGATGGTCGGGGACGCCCGCCTGGTCATGCTGATCTCCGCCGGTATCGCCGTGACCTTCCTGGTCCTGGCTTTCGCCGGCTGGCTGCTGGTGCGGATGCTACAGAGCCTGCGTGGCGCGGCCGGGATCGCCTGGCGTTTTGGGCTCGCAAACCTGGCCCGGCGAGGCAGGGAGAGTGTGGCGCAGGTGATCGCTTTCGGCCTCGGCCTGATGGTCCTTCTGCTGCTCACCACCGTGCGCAACGAACTGATGGACAACTGGCGAGCCAGTTTGCCCGCAAACGCGCCCAACCAGTTCCTGATCAATATCCAGACCCACGAAGTGGATGACATTCGGCAGTTCTTCGCCGACCGCGGTTTCGCCGAACCCCGTCTGGCGCCCATGGTGCGCGGCCGAATGACCCGGATCAACGGCCAGGCGGTTGGCGAGATGGAGTTCCCAAACCCCCAGGGGAAACGCTGGGCGTTGCGCGATGCCAACCTCACGTGGTCGGAGCAGTTGCAAGTCGACAACGAAATCGTCAAGGGTGAATTCTGGTCGCCGCAGGGGCCAGCAGACCAGATATCCCTTGAAACCGAGTTCGCCGCTGACCTCGGTGTCAGGGTTGGAGACGTGATTGAATTCGACATCGCCGGAGAACCGGTGGAGGGCACGGTCACCAGTATTCGCCTGGTCGAATGGGATTCCTTCAGACCGAACTTTTTTGTGGTGTTTGCCCCCGGCGTGCTTCATGACTACCCGGCAAGCTGGATCACCAGCCTGCATGTCGAAGAATCGCGCAAGGGCGTCATGCTGGACCTGATGCGGAAATTTCCGTCGGTCACCGCCATCGACATCGACACCGTGCTGGCGCAGGTTCGGGATGTCATGGACAAGGCCGCGCTGGCAGTTCAGGCGGTGTTCGTCTTTACGTTGCTGGCCGGACTCATCGTGCTGTGGGCGGCCGTTCAGGCCACCCGCGACGAGCGTCGGTACGAAAGCGCCATGCTGCGCACACTGGGTGCGACCCGCTCGCGGGTCCTCTCGGGCGTCGCTACTGAATTCGTCGCGATCGGCCTTTTGTCCGGGCTGCTGGCAGCGGGCGGAGCCTCGCTGATCGCCTGGCTTTTCTCCACCCGGCTGCTGGAACTGGACTACAGTTTTACACCATTGTTGTGGCTCGCCGGCCCAATCTTTGGGATGCTTCTGGTTGGAATAAGCGGCATGGCGGCCACCTGGCGGGTGGTGACCCACGCACCGCTCAGCGTGCTTCGCCACGCGTAGCGTTGAGGCGTGGCTTTGACCACGAACCGGAATGAACTGCCAAGGATCATGAGCGCCCACTTCAAAGAACAATTCTTGGAGCAAGGTTTCCTGGTGTTGGAAAACGCCATCGGCCATGATGCGCTCCGCTCAATCCGCGACGCCGCCGCGCGTATCGTCGAGAACTTCGACGTCACTGCGCACCGAACCATATTCTCGACCAGGGACCGGGACCGCGGCCGTGATGAGTACTTCATGAATTCCGCCGAAGCCGTGCACTGTTTTCTCGAGGAAGAGGCCCTGGGCGATGACGGTGAACTGCTGGTACCCAAGGACCGGGCGATCAACAAGATCGGCCACGCCATGCACGACCTGGTGCCCGAATTCACGCGTTTTTGCCGGCACCCCCTGTTCGGCAAGGTGCTGGCTGCGCTTGGATACGTGCGACCGCAATTGTGGCAGACCATGTACATCTTCAAGCAGCCACGAATCGGAGGTGAAGTCCGCTGGCACCAGGATGCCAGCTACCTGCACTCATTGTCGTCGCCGGTAGTCGGATTCTGGGTGGCAGTGGAGGACGCCACGCTGGAAAACGGCTGCCTGTGGGTCGACCCCGGCGGGCACCGCTCGCCCCTGCGGGAGATTTTCGAGGTCGACGCCGACACTGGCAAGGGCACCCTCAGGGCGGTCGATTCGACGCCGTGGCCATCTGAAGAGGAAGGTCACCCTGTAGAACTTGAAGCCGGCGGTGTCATCGTTTTCAGCGATCGGCTACCCCACTACAGTTCAGCCAACCGGTCGAACCGTTCAAGGCAGGCATTCACCCTGCATTTCAGCGACCAGGACGCGCACTGGGCGCCGACAAACTGGTTACAGCGACGCCGCTTCTCGCCTTTTTATCTCGACGCCTAGTCCGGAACGAACGCCACTACCCGCAGGGGTGCGCCGCTGCCCCCTTTGATTTTCATCGGCAACGCGACCAGGAATGCGCCGGTGGCGGGTAATTCATCGAGTCTCGCGAGATTTTCAAAACCCGGGATGTCGTGAGCAAAGAGGATTCGGTGGGTAAGAAATTCCTTTGACTGCCCAAAATCGATGCTGGGCGTATCGATTCCGACCGAGGCCACACTCCGATTGCGCACCAGGAACCGTGCCGCCTCGTGGTGAATGCCCGGGAAATGCAAACGGGCCACGGCTGCCTCGCCCTTGTCCGCCGTTCCCATATAGCGGATAGCGTCAGGCCATCGATCGGCGAAGCCGGTGTTGAAAAGCACGATGGCGCCGGCCGGTATGGCGCCGTGGTCGGCTTCCCAGGCCTCGATATCGGCCGTCGAAACCTGGTAATCGGGGTCCGCGGCGGCCGCTGCCCGGGCGTCAACAACCACGGACGGTGCGATCAGTCGGTGCAGTGGGATTTGCTCGACGCTCTGCCGTCCCTCGGCAAAGTGGATCGGTGCGTCGACATGCGTG
>JBFHEJ010000207.1:0-4962 GCA_041584255.1 Lysobacterales bacterium | reverse complement strand
TGCCGCAAGGTTTCCTCATCAACCGGCTCGTCCGGTTCGAGTTGTTCAGCGTCGATTTCAACGTACTCGACCACCACCCGCTCGGGGTGGCGATATTCGTTGGCGTGCGCTTCATACCAGGCCTGAACCCGGTCCTCGGCGACTTCCGCGGGCGCCGCCGCGGACTCGGCCGTTTCATGTTCCGCGCTCTCGGGCTCGCCCTCGTCAGTTGCCTCAGGCGCGTTATCGTCCTCCAACCCAAGTTCGGCCTTCACCAGGATCGCTGCAAATGCCCGTTCCTCCTCTTGCAGACTGATATAGCGGTCCACCTCGCTCGAGGTGGCGATAGCGCTTGCACCGATGGTCGCAGGATACTGGCGCAAGACCATCGACGACCGCATCTGGTCCTCGAATTCCTGGGGCGTAAGGCCCTGAGCGCTGAGCTGCCGCTGGTAGACGTCGATATTGAACTCGCCGTCAACCTGGAAACCCGGGACCTGCCTGATCGCCTGGGCAAGGGACTGGTCATCAACCGAAAGCCCCGTTTCGGCGGACACCTGCCGCAGAAGCTCCCGTTCGATCATGGTGTCCAGATGCTGCCGGCGGATAACCGGGTCGTCGAATTGTTCGGCATCGTAGGATTCGCCCAGGAGTTGCCTCATGCGCTCCCGGTAATTCTGAAAACTGGTGTTGTACTCGTTCAGCGTAATGGGAACTTCGTTGACGATAGCGACGTTGTTTTCTGCATCGGGGGCGAAATAAGAATTCACTCCGACGAGCGCGAAGGGCACGGCCAGCAACCCAACGACAAAGATGGCCATCACCCCGGTGAGGCGATCACGAAATTTCTGCAGAACCATTACCGAGAATTCTCCAATACCACTGTTGCCGGGACCGAGCCTGTTACTTTGATTCGAACCCCAGTCTCAAGTTCGGTCAGCGAATACAAAAGCAAAGGGCGCCAGATAGGCGCCCTTGTCAAACTAGTGGCGGAGTGGACGGGACTCGAACCCGCGACCCCCGGCGTGACAGGCCGGTATTCTAACCGACTGAACTACCACTCCGCTGTTTTCTGGTGGGTGCTGACGGGCTCGAACCGCCGACCCTCGCCTTGTAAGGGCGATGCTCTCCCAACTGAGCTAAGCACCCTTCAGAAGGCGGGCTAGTTTACGGCATCCTTTAGTGCTTTGCCAGCCTTGAAAGCCGGGTTCTTGGAAGCAGCAATTCGGATGGTTTGCCCGGTGCGTGGGTTGCGTCCCATGCGCGCCGCGCGCTTACGAACAGAGAAAGTGCCAAAGCCAACCAGAGAGACGGTATCACCCCTTTTCAGTGCCTTGGTAACACTCTTGACGAATGCGTCCAGTGCACGGCCGGCATCAGCCTTGCTCAGACCTGCTGCAGCCGCGATTGAATCCACAAGTTCCGATTTATTCATTCTTGCACTCCATAGATAATTGATCAGTTTGCGATGTGTGTGTGCAGCCTGCCACCCCACCGACCCTTTGTGACCCTGCCGGCTTAATTCTTGAGTCTCGGGAATGGCGGATTTCCCTGAAAGCCTTGTATATCAAGGCCCGCAAGCTGTGCAGGAATACTAATACAGCACTTGCGCAGTACGCAACAGAATTTGCGCAATCATGACAGGTGTCTTGTGAACTAACGACCGCAAGCTTTTCAATGTGGTGGAAAAGCTTCTTTGTTACCTAATGGTAATAATCTCACTCTCATCACGGTAATCGTGCGATGGAGCTTTTCAACACCGCCCGCGATCGGTCACATCAGTGCGTGACAACCGTGCTTTCGGCCTCCGGTGGCTGCCGTTTTCCGACATCCAGGGTCTCACCGTCCTTGTCTGGCAATTCGCTCAGTGCCCGCTCAAGAACTTCGTCGATCGTGGAGACGGGAACGACTTCGAGCTTCTTGAGAATGGCCTTGGGAATCTCGACCAGGTCCTTCTCATTTTCGTCCGGAATCAGCACCGTCTTGATGCCACCGCGATGCGCGGCCAGCAGCTTTTCCTTCAGCCCGCCAATCGGCAGCACTTTGCCCCGCAGGGTGATTTCCCCGGTCATGGCAACGTCAGCGCGCACCGGGATCTTGGTCAGTGCCGATACCAGGGCGGTACACATCGCGATACCCGCCGAAGGGCCGTCCTTGGGCGTTGCACCTTCCGGAACATGCACGTGGGCGTCGTAATGTTGATGGAAATCGGCTTCGATCCCGAGCCGCTCCGCCCGCGCCCGCACCACGGTCATCGCCGCCTGGATGGACTCCTGCATCACGTCGCCGAGCTGGCCCGTTTGAGTCAGCTTGCCCTTGCCGGGAACCAGGCTGGCTTCGATGCGCAGCAATTCCCCGCCGACTTCGGTCCAGGCCAGCCCCGTGACCTGTCCAACTTCGTTTTCCTCTTCAGCCAGGCCATAGCGGTAACGCCGCACGCCCAGGTAATTCTCAAGGTTGCGCGCGGTGACGTTTACCTTGTCACGCTTCTTTTCCAACGCCAGCTGCTTGACCGCCTTGCGGCAAATCTTGGCGATTTCACGCTCGAGGTTTCGAACGCCCGATTCGCGCGTGTAGTAGCGGATGATGTTGATTAGCACCGCCTCGCTCACGCTGATCTCTTCCTCTTTGAGCCCGTTTTGTTCGAGCTGCTTGGGCATGAGATAGCGCTGCGCGATATTGAGCTTTTCATCCTCGGTGTAGCCCGGGATGCGAATGACTTCCATGCGGTCCAGCAATGCCGGCGGGATGTTCAGCGTGTTTGCGGTGGCGATGAACATCACTTCCGAAAGATCGAAGTCGACCTCGAGGTAGTGATCGGCAAAGGTGTGGTTCTGCTCAGGATCCAACACCTCGAGCAGCGCCGAGGACGGATCGCCGCGAAAATCCATCGACATCTTGTCGAGCTCGTCGAGCATGAACAACGGGTTCTTGGCGCCCACCTTGGCCATGTTCTGTAGCACCCGCCCCGGCATGGATCCAATATAGGTCCTGCGGTGGCCGCGAATCTCCGCTTCGTCCCGGACGCCACCCAGTGACATGCGCACGAACTTGCGTCCGGTGGCCCGGGCAATGGAGCGCCCCAGGCTGGTTTTACCCACGCCCGGTGGGCCAACCAGGCACAGGATCGGGCCCTTCATCTTTCGAACACGCTGCTGGACAGCGAGGTATTCCAGGATCCGTTCCTTGACCTTTTTCAGCCCGTAATGATCCGCTTCCAGAATCTCCTCGGCCTTGCCGAGTTTTTTGCGGATTCGGCTGCGCTTCTTCCACGGCACGCTGACCATCCAGTCGATGTAATTGCGCACCACCGTGGCCTCGGCTGACATCGGCGACATCATCTTCAGCTTATTCAGTTCCGAGGTCGCCTTCTTCTCGGCTTCCTTGGGCATCCCGGACTCTTCGATCTTTCGCGCCAACTCCTCATGGTCGTTGGGCGCGTCCTCCATATCACCCAGCTCCTTCTGGATGGCCTTCATCTGCTCGTTGAGGTAGTACTCGCGCTGGCTTTTCTCCATCTGGGTTTTGACCCGCCCGCGAATGCGCTTTTCGAGCTGCAACACATCGATTTCGCCCTCGACCAGGGCCATCAGGTGCTCCATCCTGCGCCGCGGGCTGCCCATCTCCAGCAACACCTGTTTCTCCTCCAGGCGTATGGCCAGGTGCGCCGCGACGGTGTCAGCCAGCCGGCTCGGGTCGTCGATGCCCGCCAGCGTGGTCAGCAATTCCGGTGGAATCTTGCGATTGAGCTTGACGTACTGCTCGAACAATGAAACCAGTGAGCGCATGGTGACTTCGAGCTCGCGTTCAGGGGCATCGTCCGCAGTGGGCACGAGTTCCCACCAGGCTTCGAAAAAGCCCTTTTCATGCCCGTACTTGCCGATTCGCACACGCTCTCCGCCTTCCACCAGGACCTTCGTTGTGCCGTCAGGCAGCTTAAGCAGTTGCAGTACGGTGGCCAGCGTGCCGACCTCGAACATGTCCTCTTCTTCCGGCTCGTCAATATCGGCAGAACGCTGGGTGACGAGCACGATTCTCTTGTCGAGATCCATGGCGCGGTCCAGGGCGAGAATGGACCGTTCCCGTCCAACAAAGAGCGGGATCACCATGTAGGGGTAAACCACAACGTCGCGCAACGACAACACCGGCGTCGGCTGGTTGGCTAGCGCCGTGGTGACCTCTTGGGACTCGTTTTCAGACATGGGCGTTCCTGTAATTCGGTAAAGCTTTCGTACACTTGAAGACTAGTGCAGATATTGTCATCGACAGCCGAAAATCAAGGATGCCGGAAAGACCGCGACGGCGCTGCACGCGTGCGCAAGGGCGCCCACACGGCACGTCCATAATATAGCTGAAAGGGATTACTCGCTGGCCGCGACTGACTGCGGCGCGTTTTCGTAGAGTATGAATGGCTCGGCGTCGCCCTCGATCACAGTCTCGTCGATGACGACCTTGGAGACGTTCTCCAGCGAGGGCAATTCGTACATGCTGTTGAGGAGCACACCCTCGAGAATGGTGCGCAAGCCACGGGCGCCTGTCTTGCGCGCCATTGCCTTGCGGGCGATCGCGGTCAATGCGTCGTCCCGTACTTCGAGTTCGGCATCTTCCATCGCGAACAGTTGGCGGTACTGCTTGATCAGCGCGTTCTTGGGTTCAATCAGGATGCGCACCAGGGCCTCTTCGTCGAGTTCCTGCAACGTGGCAACGACCGGCAGGCGACCAACGAATTCGGGAATCAGCCCATACTTGACCAGATCTTCCGGCTCGACCCCGGCCAGAATTTCGCCAATCAGTTCCGAGTCGTTCTGGCTCTTGACTTCAGCCGAAAATCCAATGCCAGCCTTGCTCGAGCGCGCCTGAATTACCTTTTCAAGCCCGGCAAACGCGCCGCCGCAAATGAACAGGATCTGTCCAGTGTCTACCTGCAAAAATTCCTGCTGCGGGTGCTTCCTGCCGCCCTGCGGCGGCACCGAGGCGATGGTG
>JBFHEJ010000206.1:0-4973 GCA_041584255.1 Lysobacterales bacterium | reverse complement strand
GACGACAGGTTCATCATGCGCCGCACTTCCACCTGGCCGCCAACGACCATCGGCCGCTCCACCGCCTTGTTGACACCAATAATTCCCACTTCGGGCAGGTTGATGATCGGCGTACTCACGATCCCCCCGAGTTTGCCCAGGCTGGTGATGGTGATGGTCGAACCGCTCAGCTCCTTGCGCTTTGCTGAATTATCGCGAGCCGCCTCCGTGACCCGGCGAATCTCAGCCGCCATTTCTTCCAGCGAACGTGACTCGGCGTTTCGAACGACGGGCACTTTCAGTCCATCGTCGGTCTGGGTTGCAATGCCCAGATGAACCGCGTGGTGGCGGATGATGACGCCGCGATCCTTGTCGTAGTGCGCATTGCACTGCGGAAAGTCTTCCACCACCCGCACCAGCGCCATGGCCAGGAATGGCAGCGGCGTCAGACGGTCCGCGGCGGCCTCCTTTTGCCTATTGAGGTGCTGGCGCAAATCCTCCAGCGCGGTAACGTCGATTTCCTCGACATAGGCGAAATGCGGTACCTCGCGGTTGGCCTGGTCCATCCGCTCGGCGATCTTTCGTCGCAGGCCCACCACCTTGATTTCGGTCACTCCCTCGCGGACTTCGCGCGAAGGCCTGGTGCGCGGCTGTGTTTGGGCGGCCTCCTTCGTGGCGGGCACGGCCCCGGCGACAAACTCCTCGAAATCAGACTTCAATATGCGTCCGCGCGGACCGCTGCCGGTAACCTGCGCCAGGTCGACGCCGGCTTCCCGTGCGCGGCGGCGAATCGACGGTGAAGTCATCACCTTGCCGTTTACCCCCGATGGCGTGGGCTGTTGCTCGTCCGGCGTTTTGGCTGCGTCGGGTTCATCGGCGGCTGCGCCTTCCTCAATTTCGCGCCTGACCTGAGCCGGTTCTGCGCCCGCCGGCCGATCCGCAGGTCCTGCACCATTGACCTCGAAGGTGATCAGCGGCGCGCCGACCGGAATGACGTCTCCCAATTCCCCGGCGAGCGCCTTAACCTTGCCGCTGACAGGCGCGGACAATTCGACCGCGGCCTTGTCGGTCAGCATGGAGCAGATGGGGTCCTCCTCCTGTACCTCGTCGCCGACCTTGACCATCCACTCGGCGATTTCGGATTCCACGGTACCCTCCCCAAGGTCCGGCAGTTTGAACACGTACTCGCTCATCCCGCCTCCATGACACGGCGAATACCGGCGGCTAGCCGTTTCTGGGTCGGAAAGTATTGCCATTCGAAAGCGTGGGGATATGGCGTATCCCAACCCGCCACGCGCTCGATGGGCGCTTCCAGGTGCCAGAAGCAGGCGCGCTGAATGGAGGCGACGAGTTCCGCCCCGTAGCCACAGAACCGGGTGGCCTCGTGAGCCACCAGGCACCGTCCGGTCTTCTCTACAGATGCCTGCAGGGTCATGATGTCGAGCGGCATCAGGGTGCGAACGTCGATGACTTCAGCGTTGACGCCGAGCGCCTGGGCCGCGGCCTGGGCCACGTGGACGATGGTGCCGTAGGTGACGATCGTGATCTCGTCACCTTCCTGCACGATGTCCGCCTGTCCCAGCGGCACCGTGTAGTAGTCGTCCGGAACCTCACCCCGCGGATGCGCCGACCACGACTGTGACGGCTTGTTGGGATCGCCGTCGAAGGGGCCGTTGTAGATGCGTTTGGGCTCAAAAAATACCACCGGATCGTTGGACTCGATGGCGCTGATCAGCAATCCCTTGGCGTCATAGGGGTTGGACGGCATCACGGTTTTCAAACCGGACACGTGGGCAAAAATCCCCTCCGGGCTTTGGGAGTGTGTCTGCCCGCCGCGGATTCCGCCGCCACTTGGTGTGCGAATGGTAACCGGCGTCGTAAAGGTCGCGTCGCTGCGGTAGCGGATTCGCGCCAGTTCGCTGACGATCTGGTCGAAACCGGGATAAATGTAGTCCGCGAACTGGATTTCAGCGACCGGACGCAGGCCGTTGACTGCCATGCCGATGGCGGTTCCGACAATGCCGCCTTCCGAAATCGGCGAGTCGATCACGCGATGCTCCCCGTGGCGTTTTTGCAGGCCGTCCGTGCAGCGAAAAACGCCGCCGAAATAGCCCACATCCTGCCCCATGACGACGACCGAGCTGTCGCGTTCGAGCATGACGTCCATGGCCGAGTTAATGGCCTGGATCATGTTCATTTCGGCCATTCTTGTTCCTCCAGCTCCATCATTTCAGCCTGTTGCTCATCGAGGTGTCTGGGCATCTCCTCGAAAACGTCCTCGAACATTTCGTGCGGATCAAGGAACGGGCCCTCCGTCATGGTTCCGTGGCTGCAGGCCTCTTTCCAGGTATCGGCCACATGCTGTTTCATCTCGGCCTCAAGCTCGCTCTGCTGGTCCTTCGTCCAGTGACCCAACCGCTCCAGGTGACCGGTCAGCCGCTTGAGCGGATCGCCCAGCGGGAAGGCCGACCATTCGTCCCTGGGCCGGTATCGCGACGGGTCGTCACTGGTCGAGTGCGCACCGCCGCGGTAGGTTACAAATTCGATCAGGGTCGGCCCGCCGCCGTTGCGTGCACGCTCAGCCGCCCAGGCGGTGGTGGCGTAGCAGGCCAAGAGGTCATTGCCGTCAACGCGCAAGCCGGGAATTCCGTAGCCATGCCCGCGCGCAGCGAAAGTTCTGCGCTCCCCCCCGGCGACAGCCTGGAAGGTGGAAATGGCCCACTGGTTGTTGACCACATTGAGAATCACCGGCGCCTGGTACACCGCGGCGAAGGTAAGTGCATGGTGAAAGTCTGCCTCCGCTGTGCTGCCGTCACCGATCCACGAAGCCGCGATGTCGTCGCTGCCCTTGATGGCGGCGGCCATGGCCCAACCCACAGCCTGGGGATACTGGGTGCAGAGGTTTCCGGAGATTGTGAACATGTTGCCTTCAGCGTGCTGGTAGAACACCGGCATCTGGCGGCCTCGGCAGAAATCGCGGGTATTCGACAGGCAGTGGCACATCATGTTCAGCAGCCCTGTACCGCGCATCAGGTACAGCGCCTGCTGGCGGTAATGGGGAAATATCATATCGCCGTCACGCAGGGCTATACCGGGGCCGATCGATGTGGCCTCTTCACCGAGGCACTGCATGTAGAACGAAATCTTGCCTTGGCGCTGCATGCGGTACATGCGGTCGTCATAAGCGCGCACCAGGGTCATGAGCTTGAGAGATTCCAGGAGCTGGTCTTTGTCGAGGTCTGGCGCCCACGGGCCGCGCGGCTCGAAGTCGTCGTCGAGCACCCGGATCAGCTCGAAGGCAAGCTGTTCGGTCTCCTGGAAATCCACGTTGGTCGCAGGTCGCTCAACGACGCCGGCGTCCGACAACGCCAGGTAACTGAAATCGGGTTCTTCTCCCGGCCTGGCTGTGGGGTGCGGAATGTGAATTTTAGGTTCAGCGCTCATAAGGATGACGTACCGTAGCGGTTCGGGGCGGGGAAGCGCCCCCGAGAGTTCCCTATTATAGATCGATCGTGTTTTTAACGTCTTTCCTCAGCTCCCCGGCCGGCGCGGCGTGGGACGCCACTCAGGACCGTGCGGCGGAGAGCGACCACGCAATCGGGATCAAGGCCACGAACGCAAAATACTCATCCTGGCCGGGCAGCGGCGTGTGTGGCGAGACCAGCGTCACCAGTTTCGCAACCACGGTTGGAATAATGGCGGCAACCGTAGCCCAGAGCATTCGGTTCAGCGCCAGCCGGCGACGTTCTTGCCGGTCTGTCCGGCTATAATTGCGCAACAGCAGGAAAAGGCCAATCAGAAAGTAAGAGGTGATGCCCAGACCACTGATAAATTGGCTGGTGAAGACAGCGATGGAAGACGTAGGGGGTGTCAGCAGTACACGCCAGGCGATCAGCGCCCAGAAAAACAGCATCGGCAGGTAAACCAGCTTCTTGCCCCAGCCTTTCTGGATCGATGGCCTCGTCTGAGGAAAGACCAGCAGGAAATGCACGGCGGCGGCAATCCCCAGCAACATGAACAATTCCGCCACTACGGTGGCCACGGCGCGCAGGTCGTAACTGGCGACGTAAGGCCCATCGAAAAATGCCAGCGAGGCGCCCAGTCCCATCAGCGCCAGCACGCGAGTGGCCGCATTCGGGCGTGTCAGGCAGGCCGCCAACGGGATCAGCAAGAAAGCAAATCCAACTACCGTCGACAGGTATTCGCGGGCTACCACATCAGCATCCAGCGGCTGAAAGGCGGGGCGATAGCGAATGGTCTGCTCGCCCCTGGTCACCGTGTAGCTTCGCCGTTCGCCGGCCGCTACGCGCGGCAGGCGCAGAATGTTACCGGTGTCGGCGGCATCGATTCCGTCGATGCGAGTGATTCGGTCACCAACCTGCATGCGGACACGTTCGGCCGGACCGCCAGGCGAGATTTGCGTAATCACGAAGTCGCCGTCGATCGCGAAGCCCGCATGGGTGCGTTTGGCAACATCCGCAGCGCCAAGCAGGCCCCACGCGCCCACCATCGCCGCAAGCAACAAGAGGAGGAATTGATCTCCCCGCTTCATCCTGGCACTCAAGGCCGCGCGACTCCTTCCAGTTCCCCGGTCATTTCCTGCACCGCGGGTTCGATAATTGGCCACAGATTATCCAGCAATACGGTCTGCGCTTCGATCGAAGGATGGACGCCGTCCGCTTGCATCATCCCCGGCACCAGAGCAATCCCCTCCATGAAGAACGGCACCAGGCCCGTGCCGTATTCCCCGGCGAGCTCGGCGTACATGTTTTCAAACTGGTCGACATACCGGGCGCCGTAGTTCGGGGGTATGCGAATCCCGGTCAGGACCACGCGGGCGCCGCCGGCCTGCGACAGTACAATCATCTCTCGCAGGTTTGAACGCGTGACTTCGAGCGGCAGCCCGCGCAAGCCATCATTCCCACCCAGCTCAACAATGACGATGGCCGGCCGGTACCTTTCAAGCAATCGTGGTAGCCGCGTCAGGCCTCCCT
>JBFHEJ010000205.1:0-5001 GCA_041584255.1 Lysobacterales bacterium | reverse complement strand
GGGCGTCCTGCCCAACTTTTGTCTCGCCATTAAAAAACGCGGCTTTCAATGGCTCGCGACTTTTCGTCGTCGGCACATCCCTGTGCCAATCATTTCTTGTCGAACTTAGACAAAGCGGCGAACAGCCACGAAGCCCACACCCAGCATGACCAGGGCCATGATGCCGAGGCCGTACTGGCTCAGCGTGGGGATACCCTCGTAAAGGCGGGTGTTGTAGATGGTGCAGGAAGCATCCTGGCCAACGAAAACGTTGACGCCGTCGCATTCGCTGGCGTCGGTTTCCGCGCCGTTGACCGGCATTTCGGTCACGTCACAGGAGGTGCTGCCATCCCAGTGCGGGCGCAGGCTGAAAGACGCGCTGGCGGGGTTGCCAACGAAATTCAGGCCACCGCCCTGGTTCTGGTAATTCACACCGTTGAACACCCAAACGCAGGAATAGTCCGCGCTGGCGAAGTTCTGCTCGTTGAACTGTGGATTTTCATCGATCCAGACCTTGGACACTTCGAACGTGACGAAGTCGACACTCAGGTCAAAGGCACAGGCGTTGGACGACTGGTCGGCAACACCGGTGAAGGTGCAGCCCGGACTCGCCGTGTAGCCGGCGGCACCGGAGATGCTGACTTCGCAGTTCATGGCGCCGTCTTCGAAGTTGACGACCACGAAATTTACGCCACTGCCTTCAGCAATATCCCGGGACTGGCTCAGCGGCTGGCCGGTATTGCACGCCAGCGTCGCCTGCACGGTGCCGGGATTGTTGTCGTCAAAATTGACAGATACCGGGAAAGTGGCACTGGTCTGCGCCACCGCCATCCCGGGAAGAATCATCGCGGCAGCCGCGATGAGCAAAGCACGATTGAAAGACATTTTAGGTACTCCAAAATTTTCAAAAATTGCTATTCGTGGGCCGGGCCTTATCGGACCTCTATCGCCCACCTGACCCCACACAGTAAACCCGCCACCGCGAGTCAACCTGCGGTGCCGGGGTCTCATGATTGGGGAATGTTCAACTGCCCGGAAAAGGCAGCGATTTCAAAAGCAGCCGCGCATTATCCACACGGCGCATGCCTGAGTCAACGAAATATTAACCTCTTGTCGCGTCCTTATTCGGCGGGCGGTTTGCCCCGCCCCGGCTGCTCTGTTCCGTGGACAACTTTAAGGCTAGAAGTTCCCGATTCTTCGGCGTTTTCTTCGTCCTCTCCGAGGCTGGCATCAACCTGCTTGGTGGCCCGTGCGCCCAGTTCGCGGAGCATCTCGGTTTGCCTGAGCAGGTTGCCGGTGCCGGTGGACAGGCGCGACAACGCGGTGTCGTAACTCTCCTGGGCCTGCCGCAAACGAAAACCGATGTCCTGGAGGGCTTTGACGAAATCGGCGAACTTGTCGTACAGGCGTCCCGCCCGTCCCGCGATCTCGTGCGCATTGGTGTTCTGGCGATGAATGGCCCATACCGAGCCAACCGTGCGCAGGGTGGCCAGCAGATTGGTGGGTGAAAGCAGTGCGACCTTGTTCTCCAGCGCGTAAGCCGGCAACTCGGGGTCGGCTTGCAGCGCCTCGATCAGAGCCGATTCGATGGGCACGAACATCAGGACAAAGTCCAGCGCATTGAGCTCGTCCACTTCAGCGTAGCGCTTCTCGCCAAGCGTTTTGATGTGCTGGCGAATGGACTGGATATGAGCTTTCAGGTGTGCCGGCCGCAGGGCTTCGTCCTCTTCCGCGTGGTAGCGCAACCAGGCATTGAGTGAGACCTTGGAGTCCATAACGATGGATTTTCCCTCCGGCAGGGAAAGCACGAGATCAGGCTGGATACGCTGATTGTTGCCCGTTGTGACGGATACCTGGGTGTGGAATTCCCGCCCCTTCTGCAGGCCCGCGAGTTCCAGCAACCGTTCGAGTTGCTGCTCACCCCAGTTCCCCTGGGTTTTCGCGCTCGAAGTCAGGGCGCGTGTGAGATTGGTCGCGTCTTCGTGCAGGCGCACATTGAGGTGCTCGAGTTGCTTGAGCTTTTCCTGCAGCACGCGGTTCTGGGCCGTTTCCTCTCGGTGCGTATCGGCGACCGTGCGACGGAAATCGTTGAGCTGCTGGCCGAGCGGCTTGAGTATGGTTTCGAGTTGCTTTTCGTTCAGTTGGGTGAGCTTTTCGCTGCGTTCTTCGAAAATCCTGCCGGCCAGGCGCTCGAAGGCGTCGTTGATCCGTTGTTCGTTGTCCGCAGCGGCCTCGGCCGTCCTGCGACGGCTGACAGAAGAAGCCACCCAGGCAAATATGACCGCAGCCAGTAAGCCGACCAGCAGGCCAAGCAGGAGCCCCTGGGCTGGTGTATCGATGCCAAACTGGAGCAACAGCCGGTTCACGCGGCCTCACCACTTTTCACGGCCTGCCACAGCGACTCGAGTTCTTCGAGCGTCATGGCTTGCAGTTTATCCCGGCCGCCTCCGGCGCGTTCCAGCGCGCGAAAGCGCGCTTCGAACTTGGCATTGGCACGCCGCAGCGCTCGCGCCGGATCGATTTCGAGTTGACGCGCCAGATTGGCCACCACGAACAGCAGGTCGCCGATCTCGTCTTCGATTTCTTCGGCGTCGCCGCCAGCCATCGCCTCACGGATTTCTTCGGTTTCCTCTTCGAACTTGTCCAGCACGGGCTCGGCCGACGGCCAGTCGAAGCCGACCGTCGCAGCACGCGTTTGCAGCTTGACTGCGCGCTGTAACTCGGCCATTCCACGCGGCACGTCATCGAGAACACTTTGCAGTCCCTTGGTGTGGCGCTCTTTTGCCTTGGTCCGCTCCCAGGCATGGGTCTGGGCGGCGGCGTTCTCGATCGATTCTTGATCGAATACATGTGGGTGGCGGCGGACCATCTTGTCGCACACGGAGTCCACCACGTCCGAGAATCCGAATTCGCCGCGCTCAGCGGCCATCTGGGCGTGAAACACGACTTGCAGCAACAGATCCCCCAGTTCGTCACGAAGCGCCGCCATGTCCTGTCGCTCGATGGCGTCGGCAACTTCGTAGGCTTCCTCGATGGTATAGGGCGCGATGGTGGCAAAATCCTGCTCGACGTCCCAGGGGCAGCCGCGCTCGGGATCCCGCAGGCGGGACATGATTTCCAACAGTTCGTTCATGGCTTGTTAAGTGGGCGCGAGCTCAACTTTGAGGCAGGCACCGCCGAGATCGCTCTTTGAAATCGTGATCTCGCCACCATAGGCCGAAACCAGCTCCAGCACAATCGCAAGCCCCAATCCATGGCCTTCCACCCGTTCATCGCCGCGCACGCCACGCTGCAGCAGCTGGTTCCAACGTCGCGGATCGATACCGGGGCCGTCATCCTCGACCTTGAGCCACAGGCCGGGACGGGGCGCGTCTTCGCCCACCGGGCCGGCGGCGACGCGCACCGCGCGTTCGCCATATTTGAAGGCGTTATCGAACAGGTTACCCATGATTTCCAACAGGTCGCGCTTTTCGCCATAGAAATTCAGTTCAGGGGTGATACTGACATCTGCGCGTATCATTTTGTGAGAATAGACTTTGTTGAGTGAAGTCAGCAGCCGGGCAGCCTGCGGCGCGACGGCAACGGGCTCCGCCAGGGTGCGACGGGTCGAGGCCGCGGCGCGTTGCAGGCGCGTAGAGATCAGGTGATCCATGTCCTCTGCCGCCTTGTCGATGGCATCTCTCGCTTCCTCGCCATGCACCCGCACACCAGCCCGGATGACCGCCAGCGGCGTCTTGAGACTGTGGGCCAGTGAGTCCAGCGCATTGCGATACCGTTCCTGGTTGGCTTTCTCTGTTTCCAACAGCCGGTTGACGTTTCTCGCCAGGGGCTCGATCTCCGATGGGTAGTCTCCCTCCAGCCGGGCTGAACGCCCGGATTCGATGCGACCCACGTCTTCAGCCACTTTTCGCAACGGCTTGAAAGCGAGTGCGATCATGATGACCAGGGCGATCACCAGGATGACGCCCGCGGCCGTCAGGGAACGCACCAGCCCTTGCCGAAATGCTTCCACCTGCGCTGCCAGCGTCGAGGGATCGACCAGGATGGTCACCGTCATTGGCAGCACGGAATTTTCGGCAAGCTGCCAGGCAATGCCATAGCGAAAGGCAAAATACGGCAAGGTCGGAGTGGGTTCCTCAAAGCGTGTCTCACCGGCTTCGAGGTCGGCCAGTTCGGGCAGACGGAGGCCCAGCGCGGACGGAGAATTCCAGTGTGAATCGCCGTGGTGGACATGGGCATACAGCCCGGAACCCGGCTGGCTCAGCCGCGGATCGCCGAGATCGGCATCAACGTCGAACTGGCCCAGCTCATTGACTTCCGAAGCCGCCAGGACGAGGTAAACGTAGGACTCCATGCGCTCGCGCAGTGCACTGACCGCAGTGCGCTCCTGGGCCGTGGCGAGCGCCACGCCAACCGCAGCCAGCGCGATCACCAGCACAACAGCCGCCATGAGGATCAGGCGGAGTCGAAGCGAGAATGGTCGGAAAGTACGGGGCGACGGATCGCCTGGAGGCTGCTTCAGGGGCTGCACCACGCCGCTCGCCTCCTCATTGCCGCGCGTCACCACTTGCCGCTTCGTCGGGCTGCAGGGCCAGGCGGTAACCGCGGCCGCGAAGCGTTTCGATCGGATTGAGAGTGCCGTCCGGATCGAGCTTGCGGCGCAGCCGGCCGATGAACACCTCGATCACGTTGCTGTCACGGTCGGCATCTTCTTCATAGATGTGCTCGGAGAGATCCGTCTTGGTCACCACTTCGTCGGGGTGCATGACCAGGTACTGCAACACCTTGAACTCGTAGGTCGTCAGCTCGACTTCCTGTCCTTCCAGTTCGACACGCTGGGCGGTGAGGTCAACCGTGACCGGGCCAAGCTGGACCCTGGGGCGGGCATGGCCGCCGGCGCGGCGCATCAGCGCATTGACCCGGGCCATGAGTTCTTCGGGGTGGAACGGTTTGGTGAGATAGTCATCGGCCCCGGCCTCGAGGCCGGCAACCTTATCCTGCCATTCCGTGCGCGCCGTCAGC
>JBFHEJ010000204.1:0-5011 GCA_041584255.1 Lysobacterales bacterium | reverse complement strand
CGCCCGCCCGCCGGGTGCGCACCAGGTCGATCAGATGAAATTCGCCTGCGATTTCGATGTGTTCAGGGAGTGGGGCCGCGCCGTCGCCGAGCATAGGATAGAGGGCCCCATCGAGCGCAAATACAACGTCGCCAACATCTACAAGCGCGCCCGAGGCATGGGGCGCATCACGCGCATCGAGGGCGTCGAACGCCTGCAGCGCGAATTCGGCAAACATGTCGTGTGGAACACGCTCCTGCCCATTGGCGCGCGCCGCCGCGACTGGCGCAAGACGCTGGTTTCGGACGGCTTCATCATGCTGCGTCATCCGGAATTGCAGAAAACGCTGGAAATGGCCGACCGTGTCGGGTCGGAGCTGCAACTGTTCGCGGAGTAACGCCGAGGATGAGGGATTGACGGCCGAACTTTTCTTTCAAGCACTGGAGGCCATTGCCGTCGTGGTTGCCCTCGGTTTTGCAATCGTGCAGGTCAGGCAGTACCGGCAGGATAAACGCCGGGAGGCCGCAATTGAACTGCTTCACTCATTTCAAACGCCGTCATTCGCCAGGGCGATGAACATCGTCTACCGGTTGCCGGACGGCCTTTCCGCAGCCGAGATCGAAAAGGCAGTCGGTGATGAACTGCACCTGGTCTACACCATGACCACGACGTGGGAAAGCCTGGGAATACTTGTTTTTCACGGCGAAATCGAACTCCAGTTGATTGATGACTTTTTCAGCGGGCCAATTCTGATTTCATGGCGAAAGGTAGGGGCGCTGATGATCGGTGAGCGCGAGGCAACAGGGCGCCCCACCATCGGGGAGTGGTGGGAATGGCTGAAAGACCGGCTCGAGGAGGTCGAATCGCAGGAACCTCCGGTTCCCGCTCATGTTGCCCACAAGAACTGGCATCAATAATGAGGCCACGAAGAGATTGCGGCAGAGCGCTTGCGGCTGGATCTTGTTCCCGGCCTGCACTTGATTGAGGCGTTTTAGTCCTCCGATTTGCAGGCCGCGTCAGAGCTTGTAACTGCTCATTCCGTAACTTCGACACCACGCCAGAATGCGACCCGCCGGCGGATCTGGTGGGCTGCTTCTTTCGGTTCCGGGTAGTACCAAACTGCATTCTCGTTGGTTTTGCCGCTCACCGTCAGTGAATAATAGTGTGCCGTGCCTTTCCAGGGACAGTGCGACGTGTGGCTGCTCTCAGAAACGAATTCCCGCTTCAGGGCGCTCTCGGGAAAATAATGGTTGCCTTCGACTATGACGGTGTCGTCGGATTCGGCGATGACCGCACCGTTCCAGCTTGCTTTCATCCTGTCACTCCTGCCAAACGGCGTGCTGGATTCCCCCCTGCAGGTAAATGGCGAAGGTGCAGTGGCCGGGAATTTCCATGGCCGACAGGGCGATTTCGCCGCCGGCATTCTCGGCTGCCTTGATTGCAGCTTCGGCGTCTTCCACCAGCATGTAGGGTCGCACCAGGGGTTCTTCGACCTCGCTCATGGGCGCACGAACGCCCAGCATTCCACCATTGGCGAGGGGCGTCGTGCGCGCATTGCCAAGCTCCGGCACCGGGTCGCCGAAACTCGCTCCGTGCACCAGCTCGTAGTTCGCACAGACGGCGTCAACATCTGGCGTGACGATTTCAAGATATTGAATCAGCATGGAGTCCTCCTCGATGCGGTATGAACCGGTTGTTGGCGCTCGCCGGGTGTGGTGACCACCGTGCCGCCAGTTTACCGGTCAATGGGAAGTTGAACATTTCTCCTGGCCGGACCAGCGTTCCAGGGCATGCAACAATAGCTGAGCCGAGCATTCCTGCTCGATCTCCTCGCTGCGATTATCGAGCAGCCACGTCAGTGCCATGGCGACGACTTCGCGCTCTTCACGAGAGCAGATGGCGTAGCGGTCATGGCCGCCCGGGACGGCGTTCACGTGCCACAGGAATTGTTCGTAGTAGTTGCCCTCGCCGTCCTCGGTGAGAACGATGCGGATCAGGCCGGGTAGGAAATAGCGAAAGGCCTCGTCTGTGCAGAACGTGATCGGGTCCCAGGCCATCGTGCCCAGTGCCGAGCGGGGAATGTTGCCGGGCGTGTACGGCTGCAATTCCCCGTCATGCTCGCGGCATTCGCAGCAATGCTTGTGGTCCGTGAAGTGCTCGGGCCGCGCGAGCTTCGCCGAAACCTGCTCGGCCCGGGTGATGATCCCTGTCGCGCTGTCTGTGCTCAACGCGGATCCGTCATCCTTCCGGCGAACAGGATGGCGCCAGACGCATTGTGGCGGATCAGAAACAGGAACGGTCGGTCGGCGCGAAACACTTTCGGTTCCTCCGGCTCGCCGGGCATGGCTGTGAGAGCAACCACGATGGCTGTTGCAGCCGCGGCCTCGGTGCCTTTCTCGTCGACCTCCACGAAAGCCTTATGCAGTGCTTTCGAGATCGTCAGGTCCTCTTCCCCAACCATGCCGCTGAAATCGGCCCGATCGGAAAACGCCCGGGTTATGCCCATGGACTGCAATGTAGCGCCGAGGTCGATTTCCTGGGTCATGGAAAATTTCGGCAACCAAACCCGCACCTTGTGCCGGGCCATCTCGCCCAGTGCATCGAGCATGGCCCCCGACGCCAGTTTCGCCTCGACGTTGGGGAGCGCACCGTCGCGATCGGCCGGGAGCATGAGTAACATGGACAGGGCCCCGCTTTCGTACGGCATTTCCAGCGCCTGCCAACCGTCGCCCTCGGTATAGGCAAAGTCCTCGGTCTGGTGCATCAGCGGCACTTCGACGATGTCGCCGCCTGCCAGGTGAAACGGCGCGGGCCGGGTCTGATGCTCACTAAATTCCTCAGCCCAATTGGCCTTGAAGTAAATGGCGTTGGTCAGGACCAGGCGCGTGAGGGCGTCGAGCGCCCCGGCAGGAATAAGGTTCCTGATGCGGTTGCGTGTCGTGTCCTCGATCCAGTCGTTGATCTCCCGACGCGCGGACTCCGCATCACCTTCGAAATCCACTTCAGCCAGTGCTGCATGGTACTCGGTCTGGGTCAGCCTGAGATAACCGGAGTCCCAGGAGAATCCCTGCTGCCCCCACAGGCGGTTGGCGATAACAAGTTCGTAAACCGGGCGCTCGATCTCCTCATGACGATCGTTGACGATGGCCTCGAGTCGGGTCACCGGCGGTTCATTGAGCGCGGTGAGCAGCTGAGAATACGCGGCATGTTCGATGCCCTCTTCAGGGGCGTATTCAAACGCCAGGACTTTCTGCATCTCTGTGGCGGTCTCGCCGCGCGCGCCTGCGTACGTCATCGACAAGGCCGCATGAATGCTGAGTGGCGAGAAAAACAGGTTGCCGGGCTGTTCCGCGGCAACGCGCCCGTAAAATCGCATGGCGAAGTGGTTGGCTTGCTGTGCCGCTGTGTTCATGTCGCGTATCCGGGTCTCGTTGTCTTCAGGGACGGCCGCAGGAGTCTCCGGCCTGGCTGCGGGGGACTCGCCTCCGTCGCCCCCCGGGTCGCCTGCGCATGCGGTGATCATCAGGCTGAGGCCAATCACAGCCGGCCACAGAATTCGAAGAAATGTTTTCAAGCTGTCGTCTCCAGGTTATTCAGTCGTTGCCGCGCGTTCCCGGATCGGCATGCGGTGTCCAAACCAGGCGGCCACGAGCTCGGGTGAGGCGTGGACGATACTGGCCAAAAGTAACCCACCGCTGAAATAGACCAGCATCTGTATGGCGCGCTGTCCTTTAGCGGAGGGGGGTTCTCATTCGACCGTCGCGCTGGGCCCCTCGACCCTTCGCCATTCCTGCACGCGGTCCCAGAAGAGCTGCGTGAACGACTCGATTTCGTGTTTGGGGAAAAGCGCCGACACCTTCTGGTGGATGGCGTCGCGCGCCGTATCGCTGCCAAAGAACTCGTCGGCCACTTCGTCGAGGTGCGCGAGGTGAGTGTCGCAGAAGTCCTCGAATGCCTCGACATCGAATCGCTTGCGAGCCAGCGAGACGTACCCTTCGAGCTTGTCGTCAAAGGAAATGTCCTGGTCCGCGATGGCGAAGTATTCGTGCCAGTCGAGATCAGTTTTCATCGGCCGGTCTGTGGCCGCACAAAAGAGCGACCACCGCAGGTTGGCCTTAATCAGCCACGGGAAGTGGTAGTGCAGGGAGGTGACCTGTGAATCCGGGCAGGCGTTGGCGAAGTCGATGGGGTACCAGTTGCCGTCCTGGCGCAGCGCCTCGCAGGAATTGAAGTCCCAGCCGAAGAAAGCGTTGATGACGATGGTCATGTCGCGCATCCGCTGGGCCTGGTCCTCGGGCAGGAAGTCGTGGTCCATGCGATAGCGGTCGTGCAAGGGTGCGTCCGGGTCGTAACTGACCAGCCTGAATTGCGGGCCGAGCCCGACGCAGCGCACGAAGGCATCGTTGGGCAGGATGGCCTTTTGCAGGTTCATGACACGTACGCCGCTTTTTTCGTAGGCCGCCACCAGGTCGTCGCCGCTCTTGATCGAGGTGACACCGACCCAGGCGCCGCCGTCGTATGGCTTCATGAACAGCGGGTAGCCGATCTTGTCCCCGATCTCTCGCAGGTCGAACAGTTTGGCGTAGCGCTCCAGCGTCGGTTTGAGGTCGGCGTAATCGTTGTACGCCTTGGGTGGGATCATCCACGTTTCCGGGACAGGAAAACCGAGCCGCATCATGGCCGCGTAGGTGGTCTGCTTCTCCATCGATTGGATCGACCATGGGTTGTTGAAGACATACAGGTCGTTGACCAGGATGGCCTTCTTGATCCATTCGCGCGAGGTGTTGTACCAGTGCGTGACGCGATCGATGACGACGTCGTAGTTGACGTCGGCGCCGAGCGAGAAGGGCTCGATGTGAACCCGGTCGCAGTCGAAGCGAATGTTGTCGCCATCGATTTTCAGATCGAGGTCGAGCTTCGTGAGCAACTGCTCGTAGCAAATGGGCCAGCAAATGTCTGCGCCAAGAGAAAGTCCGATTCTTCGAGTGATTTGTGTCATGTGTCTATTCTACTCATACACCATCCACAGGGG
>JBFHEJ010000203.1:0-5023 GCA_041584255.1 Lysobacterales bacterium | reverse complement strand
GTATGAGCCCTGGCTCGATTCCATGAACGCCTGGTTCAGCCAACATGGCGCTGACTTCGATTTCGTCATCGTATGCAGGCATTATGTCGCGACCAATTACCTCAGCCTGGTTCGCCGCCGCTGCCCCCGGGCAAAGCTCCTGTTCGACACCATCGATTTACACTACCTGCGCGAAGAGCGGCAGGCAGACCTGGAGGACAGCCTGCCGCTGCGGCGCAGCGCCGGCCAAACCAAGCGATCCGAACTTGCCGTCATTCGCGAAGCCGACGCCACACTGGTTGTAAGCCCCACTGAAATCGAGGTCCTGCGCCAGGAGTTGCCTGATGCCCGGGTACACCTGCTTTCAAACATACACCGGGTCGTCGGCTCCCAGAACACATTCGAGGCGCGCAAGGACATCTTCTTCGTTGGCGGTTTCCAGCACCCACCAAACGTCGACGCCGCTTTGTGGTTCTGCTCGGCTGTCTGGCCACTGATTCGGGCTCGCCTGCCAGACCTCAACTTTCACCTGATTGGCAGCAAAGCCCCGGATCAAATCAAGGCCCTTGCCGGCAACGGCGTTGTTTTTCACGGCTTCGTGCCCCGCCTCGAGCCCTTTCTAGACGGCTGCCGACTGGCGATTGCCCCGTTGCGATATGGCGCCGGTGTGAAAGGCAAGGTCAATCTCAGCATGAGCCGTGGTCAGCCGGTCGTGGCAACGCCCGCGGCCGTGGAAGGTCTATTCGCGCGCGATGGTGAGGACGTTCTGGTGGCCAGCGAGCCACAGGCATTTGCCGATGCCGTAGTGCGTCTTTACAACGATCCCGAGCTGTGGACTCGACTCTCGGCCAACGGCCTTCGCAACGTCGAGGAGTATTTTTCGCTCGACACCGCCCGCCGCAACCTAAAGGCCATCCTGGAGAGTTTCGATTAGCGGTGCCGGGTGCAGGGTGAGCTTTCACAAACCCGCTGTGAATACATCCCTGTAAGCTCCTCGCCGGGGTCCCTCCCGTGGAGGGTTGGCTAAAGCCCACCCTGCACCCGGCACCCAAACGCTCTGAACAGAGGCTCCAACGCCGGAGCCGTGGCCATTATTCTTTGAGTCGGCGCGTTTCCAGCACATTGGGGATGGAGGAAAGCTTATTCAGAAGGTCGCTGAGCTGCTCATAGTCCCTGACCTTCAGTTTCAACCGGATGCCGACTTCGTCAGTAGCCTCGTCTAGACGGCTGGAGATGTCGGTCACATGAGCCTCTGAAGCGGCCAGGACGGCTGAAATGTCCTTGATGAGCTCACGCCGGTCAAACGCCCTGACCAGTACCCTGGCGACGTAATCCGTTCGTGGCTGCCTGCCCCAGGTCACCTTTAGCAGCCGCGGGCTGTTCTCGCTCCGCCAGCGCAGCACCTGGCGACAGTCGTCGCGATGAATGGTCACCCCGCGTCCCTGCGTCACGTAACCGACGACCGCATCGCCCGGCAGGGGGTGACAACACCTGGCGATCGTTGTCATGAGGTTGCCCACACCCTCGATCCGGAAATCGTCTGCCGGCTTCTGGCGCCGGTCCCGCTGGCGCACGGGTGTGCGGCTGAGGAGATCCTCAGCCTGCGGCTGGGCGCGCTCGGTTTGCATGCGTTCGAAGGCGTGCACTACCTGGCCCACGGTGAGGTCGCCGTTGCCGACGGCGACGTATATATCGTCGATGCCCTTGAACCCGAAGCGTTCGGGCAATGCTCTCAGGTCATTGAGCGCCAGACCCATCCGCCTGGCTTCGTTCTCCACGGCTTCCTTGCCGGCCCGCAGATTCTCGTCAAAGCTCTCCTTGCGGAACCACTGTCGCACCTTGGAGCGCGCTCGAGCGCCGTGGATGTATCCGAGCCGGGGGTTGAGCCAGTCGCGGCTGGGTCGCGGGTGCTTTCCGGTCAGTATTTCCACCCGATCGCCCGTCTTCACGACCTGCGTGAGGGGAACGATCCGGCCATTGACCTTGGCGCCCTGACAGCGATGGCCAACCTCGGTGTGCACGTGGTAGGCGAAATCCAGCACGGTCGCTCCGGCGGCGAGGTCGACCACTTCGCCCCTGGGTGTCAAAACGTACACCCGGTCTTCGGTGGTGACGGATTGGAAGCTGTCGAGCAGGCTTTGGTCGTCGAGATCGGCATCCGCGCTTTCGAGCAACTGGCGCATGACGGCGATCTTGTTGTCAAATGCCGGGTCGGTGGGGCCTCCCTCCTTGTAGCGCCAATGCGCCGCGACACCGAGTTCTGCGTGCTCATGCATTTTCCGCGTGCGAATCTGGACTTCCACCGCCCGTCCCTGTCGATCCGCAACCGCCGTGTGAAGCGACTGGTAGTTGTTGCCCTTGGGCGTGGTGATGTAATCGTCGAATTCTCCCGGGATGGGCTGCCAAAGGGTATGCACGAGGCCGAGAGCGCTGTAACAGGAAGGCAGATCCTCGACCAACACACGCACTGCGCGGACATCGAACAACTCGTGGAAGTCCAGGCCCTTGCGCTGCATTTTCTTCCAGATACTGTAGATGTGCTTGGGCCGGCCGCGCACCTCGGCCTCGATCCCGGCCTTGGCCAGCGCCGAGGAAAGTTTGTCCATGAACTGGTCGATGAAAAGCTCCCGTTCATCGCGACGTTCAGCGACCAGTTCAGCCACCCGCTTGTACGGCTGAGGGTCCAGATAGCGGAAAGACAGATCTTCCAACTCCCACTTGAGCTGCCACACGCCCAGCCGGTTGGCCAGCGGCGCATGTATGACCCTGGTCTCGCGCGCGAGCGCCCTGGCCCCATCACTGGCCGGATCGACCTCACGCAATTTGACCAGTTGCCAGGCGAGATCGATCAATACCACGCGAACGTCTTCGACCAGCGCCAGCAGCAGCCGCCTCAGGCCCTCTGCACTCCGCTCGGTCTCGTCCAGCCCGGGCTCGGTTTCGTAGACCCGCAAGCGGTTGATCTGGTCGAGCTGGCTGACCACCGGTGCGGCAAGCCCGGGACGAATTTTGCTGCAGTCTGCGCCGATTTCTTCGCAGGCGTAAACCATCGCGCAGGCCAGGGTGTTGGGGTCAGGTGAGAGGCCGGAAAGCGTCCGCAGAAGCGACAGCACGCGTGCCTGATCCTGACCGCGCTTCAGTGGTCCCTTGAGCAGGGCTTCCAACAGGTCAACGCAGGGCTCGGCGCCTTGTCCCACAGAATCACGGTAGGCCTGCATCCAGTCACGCAGCGCGCCGACTCCGGCGCGGCCGTTGGAGTCGGCGCCTGAACGTGATTTCGTGCGGGTT
Source organism: Lysobacterales bacterium (assembly GCA_041584255.1). Classification (GTDB taxonomy): domain Bacteria; phylum Pseudomonadota; class Gammaproteobacteria; order Xanthomonadales; family SZUA-36; genus JAUIBE01. The sequence continues at coordinate 1,756 of JBFHEJ010000203.1, read as the reverse complement.
GTCATGCTTGTTTCACTTTATTCCAGGCTTCCTCGAGCCGTTTTTCCGATACCCTGCCCTGGGTGCCCAGGTGCTGTGCAAAGACCGATACCCTGAACTCCTCGATCAGCCAGCGCAGGGCGTCCATGTTCTCATCGTAGACTGCCCCGCTGTGCAAATGGTCGCGGTAACGGCGCCACCAGGGCCTGACGCGGTGCATCTTCTGCAGATCCTGGTTCGGATCGGCCTGCAGTTTCTCGAGGCGATGTTGCAGCGCCTTGAGATACCTTGGATAGTGCTCGAGCCGACCAGGTTCAAGTTCTTCCAGGAAACCGGGATAAACGAGGTCCTCCAACTGCTCGCCGATGTCCTGGCAGGATTCGGGCAGGCGCGCTTTCATCTTTGCCTTCGAAGACCGCACTTCCGACATGGTTTCCAGGACCTCGCTCAGCAGTTTTGCGCGGGAGGCGCAAACCCGGCCGACATCGGCGCGCACGCGCTGCTCCAGCCTCGCAAACGCATCGGCGCTGCGCACGGCGGAAACATCGCCTGCAGCCGTTCGCAAGCAGGAACCCACAAGGTCTGCAACCAGGCCATCGACAGCGGCGACCGCTGACCAGGCAAGCAATCCGCTACGGGAAAGGCCGTGGTGTCTTTCGAGGTATCGGAGTTTGTCCCCAAGGGTTATGGCGAGCAGTCGGAATACACCCTCCCGGTGCGCTGCCCACGCTTCATCAAAGGTATCGAAGAGACGCACGCCAACCGCGTCATCCTGGTCCACCAGAGCCGGCCAGGCCCTGGTGCCGGCATCGGTGGCCACAGTCTCCGCCAGTGTGCCAAACGTCCATTCGCGGGCGCCGTCGCGATTGTGTGACGAACCCTGCCGGTCCATGAAACGCCGCCGGGCCGAATCACCCAGCGAGTCTTGCAGCGCAGCGAGGTCGCGTCCGGTTGCGACATCGCTTCCCTTTTCGTCGATCACGTGGAGCCGCATAGCGAGATGCGGTTCGATTTCTGCGCCCTCCAACAATGCAGCGTCGATCTCTTCGCCGGTGATGCGACTGAATTGGGCAGCCAGTGATGCCTCCAGGGATTGTCTCCGGTCGTTGCCGATGGATTCGATCGCTGCGTCGGCAAACTGGGGAGCGGGCGTCAGCGCACGGCGCAGGGGCTTTGGCAGCTGCTTGATCAACGCGATGACCTTGTCGCGGAGCAATCCCGGGACCAGCCAGCTGAGCTGCCGCTGGTCCAGGATGTTGAGGAACTCGAGCGGCACGGTCAGCGTGACCCCGTCCGCCTCGTGACCGGGTTCGAATCGATAGTCAAGCGTGAAGCGTTGCCCCGCCACCTCCAGAAAGTCCGGGAAAAGATCCTCGGGCATGGGAGCGGCGTCCTCGCGCATCAACACGTCGAGGCCCAGCACAAGCGATTCACGGTCCTGCTTTGCAAGGTCTCGATACCAGCGTTCGAAACCGCGTGCGGAGTGCACCTCGGCCGGAATTCGCGCATCAAAGAACGCAAACTGCGCATGCTCGTCGGCAAGCACATCGTGACGCCGGCGCTTGTGCTCCAGGCGCTCGACCTGTGCTCGAAGCTCGGCATTGCGCTGCATGAAATCGGCACGGCTATCCAGTTCGCCGCGCACCAGAGCTTCCCGTATGAAGATTTCGCGCGCCTCCTGCGGCGCCTTGTCCGCGTACGTAACCTGCCGCTTTTCCACGATCACCAGGCCGTACAGGCTGACTTGCTCCCAGGCCATGACCCGCCCGGCACGGCG
>JBFHEJ010000202.1:0-5045 GCA_041584255.1 Lysobacterales bacterium | reverse complement strand
CATCATGCTGCCCAACATCCGCATTGACACTGAAAACCTTTGTGGAAGGACTTCGGCCGGGGAAGTGCCTTTCACGCGGCGTGAGATCGAAGTGCTGAGCTACCTGGCTATGCATCACGACCGTCCCGTTTCCAGAGAGGAATTATTAGCAAAAGTATGGGGTTACGGAAGAAACGTAGATATTGAAACAAGAACAGTTGACATTCATATCGCCAAGATCCGACGCAAGATCGAGGAGTGCCCTGGCGAGCCCACGAACCTGGTCTCGATTCGTGGGGCGGGGTACCGACTGTTGCTGGACGCTTGAACCATGCTTCGAGTTGCAGGTGGCAAAAGGCATGACGAGCGGCGGCTGCGCCTGCTTCTCGGCTTGCTGTTCCTGGCGCTGGCTGTTCCAACCGGGGCGGTCATCTGGCAGGCCTATGGCCAGCTCAAGTGGGAGTCATTTCACCAGTATCGAAGCCAGGCCGAGGAACTCACCGCGCGCATTGACTCCGAGCTGTCTGCGGCGCTGTCCCGGGCGGAGTCCCGCAGTTTTGCCAGCTACGCCTTCCTCAACGTGACGGGCGACCCGGCAGCGGGGTTTTTGCAGCGTTCCCCACTTTCGGCGGTGCCGGTGGTCCAGGACCTGCCGGGAGTGATCGGCTATTTTCAGGTCGACGCCGAGGGACGGTTTTCCACGCCGCTGCTGCCTGAGCAAGGCGCCAATTTGCCGAAGCTGGGGCTCAGCGAGGCGGAATACAGACAGCGTGAACAACTGGCCGGTGCTGTGCAACGCATTCTGACCGCAAACCGGCTTGTCGAGGGCACTGAACCCGGAGAGAAGCCGGCCGGCCAAGTATTCTTCGACGATTTGGGTCAGGGCTTGCGCCCGGAGCAGGAACCCGACCACCAGTTGGCCGATCAGCCCGGCCGTGAGACCCCGCCGCCGGCCAAAGCGAAACAATATGGCACCGTCCAGGAGTTGCGCCTCGACGATGCCCTGCAGAAAAAATCAGAGCGCTTCGAGGAAGACAGCGAAGAGCAGCCGGCCATGGCGCCGCCAGCCGAAATGGAAGGCGGGCGGGACAACCGCCAGCGGCGGGTGGAGCAGTCCGTTCTTCCCGAGACGCTTGACCTCGCCTCGAAGCCTGCAGATGGCGCCGCCGGCGACGCGGTCGCTGCGGGTGCGGTGCTGTCTGCTTCAGAGAGCGATATTCTGATACGAACTTTCGAAAGCGAGGTGGAGCCGCTCGATTTCGCCACTTTCGAAAGTGGCGAACTGGTGCTGTTCCGCAAGGTCTGGCGTGAGGGTACGCGGTATGTCCAGGGCATGGTCATGGATCGCGAGGCTTTCCTCGACTCTGCGGTGGTCGAGCCGTTTCGCGCCACCGCGCTTTCCGCGATGTCGGATCTGGTCGTTGCCGTTCAGGATGAGGTCATCAGTGTGACCCAGGCCGAGTCGTCACCAGCCTACGCGGCAGAAGTTTCCGGGATGGAAGGGGATCTGTTGTACAGCGCACGGCTTGGCTCGCCGTTCGACGCGGTCGAACTGATCTACTCGGTACAGCGCCTGCCCGCGGGCCCGGGAGGGCGCGTTTTACGCTGGTTGACCATCGTGCTGATCGCGGTGTTCGGCGGTGGGTTCATTGCCTTGCACAGGCTGGGCATTGGCCAGATACAACTGGCGCGCCAGCAGCAGGATTTTGTTTCGTCCGTCAGCCATGAGCTCAAAACGCCGCTGACTTCTATCCGAATGTACAGTGAAATGCTGCGCGAGGGCTGGGCCGACGAGGCCCGTCGCCAGCAGTACTACACGTTTATTCATGACGAATCCGAGCGACTCAGCCGCCTGATCGCCAACGTGCTGCAGCTTGCCAGCATTACACGGAACCAGCCTTCGTTCGAACTCAAACAGGTCAGGGCGAGTCGCCTGATGGACAGCATCGAGTCGAAAATCGCCACCCAGGTGGAACGGGCGGGTTTCGAGGTGTGTTTCAAGATCACGCCCGAGGCTGCAGCAGCGGTGGTGGAGGTGGACGAGGATTGCATGTCACAGATCATCATCAATCTCGTCGACAATGCGCTCAAATTCTCCCGCAACGCTGAAACAAAACGCCTCGAAATTGGCGCGGCGTTGTCGCCAAGAAAAGTGTTACGAATTTCGGTGCGGGATTTCGGACCCGGCATACCCAGGGAGCAGATCAAGAAAATTTTCCGGTTGTTCTACAGGCCGGAATCGGAACTTACCCGGGAGACCGTCGGCACGGGAATTGGTCTCGCCATCGTTCATCAGCTGACGCAGGCCATGGGCGGCAGCGTGGACGTGCTGAACCGGGACCCCGGCGCGGAATTCGGAATCAGTCTGCCTGCGGTATGAGAACGGTCGAGCCCGTCGTTTTTCGTGACTCGATGTCGCGGTGGGCCTGGGCTGCGTCGGCCAGGGGGTAACGTTGGTTGACCCTGATTCGCAGGTTGCCGGAGGCGATCATGTCGAACAGTTCCTGGCTGGCTGCGCGCAGCCGTTCCGGCGTGTCGATGAAATCGAACAGGATGGGACGGGTGAGATACAGCGAACCGCGCTTGGCCAGTTCAGCGGGCGAGAACGGACCGACCGGACCCGAAGCATTGCCGAAACTGACCATGATTCCATGGGGTCGCAGGCAATCAAGTGAGGTAAAAAACGTGTCCTTGCCGACCGAATCGTAGACGGCCGCCACCCCTTCTCCGTTTGTCAGTGCGCGTACCTTGGCCGGGATGTCCGCTTCATCCGACTTCAGCACATGGGCACAGCCCTGCGCGCGGGCGAGATCGGCTTTCTCCTCCGTACTCACGATCCCGATGACGGTGGCGCCGATATGGTCGGCCCACTGGCTCGCGAGTGAGCCTACGCCGCCGGCCGCGGCGTACAGCACGATTGCGTCGCCCTCCCGGACCCGGTAGCTCCTTCGGAGCAGGTACCAGGCGGTTAGCCCCTTGAGCAGCACTGCAGCCGCTTCCTCGTCAGTAACGCCGTCGGGAATACGGACGGCGCGATCGGCCGGCCAGTTGCGTGCTTGTGAATAAGCCATTGCCGGGCGGCCGGTGTAGGCTACCCGATCGCCAACTTCCAGATTATGCACGCCGGGCCCGACGGTTTCGACGATGCCGGCGGCTTCGCTGCCCAGACCCGCGGGCAGCTCCAGCGGGTACAGGCCGCTGCGGTGATAGGTGTCGATCAGGTTGAGGCCGATCGCCGTATGACGTATGCGAATTTCACCCGGTTCCGGCTCGGGCAGCTCGACGGCCTCATACCGCAGCACCTCGGGCCCGCCGAACTCGTGAATCCTGATGGCTTTGATCTGCAAGATCTTGCTCCTCCTGCGGGCCAGAATAATCAGCCGCGCGGTTCAAGTACAGGTCCGGCTGGTCGGGTATCTGCAGGCTGGCGCGGGTGCCGCTTGTATCCTGGTCGAATTGAAGCTCTGCTTTCTCGCCGCAAATCAGGTGCAAGCGCTGCCGCAGGTTCTCGAGCCCGGCACCGATGCCGCTGCTGCCATGATCGTGACGGCTGCCCGGCCCATTGTTGGCAACAGACATCTCGATACCCGAAGCATTGCGACGGGCAACGACCCTGATGGTGACCGGTTCGTGACTGGGCGCCAATGCGTGTTTGACCGTGTTTTCAATCAGTGGCTGGAGCAGGAATGGGGATCATCCACTGCTCGGCAGCGCTGTCTACCCCCATTTCGATCCCCGGTCTCTGCCCAAACCGGAGCTGCGCCATCGCCACGTAGCGCCTCAATTTGCGACCTGGCCGGCTTTACTTTTCCAGCGGGGACAAATACGCGACTCTGGACTATGCTTTAGTCGGACCATGAATTCTGTTGATGGAGGGAGAAAACCATGCGGAGACGCCAGTTTTGTAAAACCACGGTAGCCGCCGGAATTGCCGCGGCTTATCCTTTCCTCGCAGGCTGCGAGCGGCCGGAACCCGATGCGGTCGAGCAGGCCGCTGCTCCGGCCGATACGGGGATACAAGCCGTGTCGCTCGATGGATTCGATATCGAACTCGAGAAGGCAGCAGTCAACGAATTGGGTGAGTCGTTGAACGGCACACTGATGCTGTCCGGCCACCCTCGCTACGATGAGACCCGCAAGATCTGGAACGGGATGCATGACAAGTACCCGGCGCTGATTGCACAGTGCGCTGACGCCCAGGATGTGCAGAACGCCGTGACCTTCGCTCGCGAGCGCGAATTGCTCCTTGCCGTGCGGGGCGGCGGCCACAGCTGGCCCGGCAAGTCGGTATGTGATGGCGGCATGATGCTGGACCTGTCCCAGATGCGACATGTCGGAGTTGACACCGAGGCGAAAATGGCCGCGGTGCAGGGCGGCGCCTGGCTCAACCATCTGGACACCGCGACCCTGCCCCACGGCCTCGTGACCACGGCGGGGGTGGTGTCTCACACAGGCGTGGGTGGCTTTACGCTGGGCGGCGGTTTCGGTCGGCTCAACCGCAGTTACGGTCTGGCGGTTGACAACCTGGTTTCGGCGGAAATCGTGACGGCAGACGGAAGGGTGCGCACGGTCAGTGCGGAGCAGGAACCCGACCTGTTTTGGGCCATTCGTGGCGGTGGCGGCAATTTCGGCGTGGTGACCCGCTTCGATTACCGTCTACATCCCTTCGACAGAGAGGTCCTGTCAGGAATGATTTTCTGGCCGGTGGATCAGGCGCGAGAGGTCCTGCGCTTCTATGCCGACTGGCATACAGGGCTTTCCGACGAACTCTACGTCGGTCCGATCATGGTCACGATGCCGGAAGGGGAAAGCATCTTGGGCATGGAAGTGGTGTACAACGGCGACCCGTCTGCCGGGGAGGCCGAAATGGCGCCTCTGCGCGCGTTCGGGACTCCTGCCGAAGATGGGATCAAGCTGCAGGACTACATGGTGATGCAAACGCAGGAGGACGAATCCTTTGGCCACGGCGTGCGTTCCTACATCAAGAACGGCATGGTGCGCGAGTTCACGGCTGAGCTGGCCGATACCATCGTCGAAACATTCGTTCCGGACCCCAGGCTCGCCTT
>JBFHEJ010000201.1:0-5052 GCA_041584255.1 Lysobacterales bacterium | reverse complement strand
CTTAGCCGCCAGCTGCGCCAGGGCGCGGTTGTGGTCGAGGCGCGTCATGGCGGTGAAATTACGCGGGTCGAGATCCGGTGCCGCAGATTGTGCGATCAGGGCATTGGTGTTGGCCGGGTTGCCTACCACCAGCACCCTCACCGAACGGCTCGCCACGGCGTTCAGCGCCCGTCCCTGCGGCCCGAAAATCTTGCCGTTTTCAGCCAGAAGATCGCTGCGCTCCATGCCTGGACCGCGCGGCTTGGCGCCCACCAGCAAGGCGAAATCGGCGCCGTCAAACGCAGTCTCGGCGTTATCAGTGGCAACGACCCCGGAAAGCAATGGAAAGGCACAATCATTCAGCTCCATCACCACCCCTTCCAGGGCGCCCAGGACCGGCGTAATCTCGAGCAATTGCAGGGTCACCGGCTGATTCGGCCCGAGCATGTCGCCTGCAGCGATGCGAAAACACAGTTGATAGCCGATCTGGCCGGCAGCGCCGGTGATGGCCACGCGAACGGGTGGTTTCATGAAAAATGGCTCCTTAGAATTTCACGGTGCCAGCAGAGCCGGCGCCCATTTCGCTGCAAGCCCCCGGATTGGAGCCCGGCGGCTGGAAATCGGTATCATTGTAACCGATAAATTCCCGCGGCCCTGTCTCCCAGGCTTCGGACGCACCGTCACCATGGAGTCACCATGCGACATTCCAATCGGCCTGCCCTGGCGGCCGCACTCACCAGCTTGTCAGTTCAATTGCTACCCGTTTTCGCACTGATCACAGGAGTGCCGGCCATGGCCGCAGATCGTATTACCGGACACGCCTTTGCAACCCGTTCCGAGGTGATCGCCCCCAATGGCATGGTGGCGAGCAGCCATCCCCTGGCCACCCAGGTTGGCCTGCAGATTCTCAGAGACGGCGGCAGTGCGGTGGACGCAGCGATTGCCACCAACGCCGCTCTCGGATTGATGGAGCCGACGGGTAACGGCATTGGCGGCGATCTCTTTGCCATTGTCTGGGATGCCGGCTCTGAGCGCCTGTACGGCCTCAACGCCTCCGGCCGCTCTCCCATGAGCCTCAGCCTGGAGTGGTTCGTCGACAACGGTTACGACTCGATCCCGGCTTACGGGCCGCTGCCGGTCTCGGTCCCGGGTACTGTCGACGGCTGGTTCGAACTGCATGAGCGCTTTGGCAAACTCCCCATGCCGGCCATCCTGCAACCGACCATCGACTACGCCCGCATCGGCCATCCGGTTGCCGAGCTGATTGCCTTTTACTGGGGTCTGAGCGTGCCGCGCCTTAGCGAATACCCGGGGTTCACCGAGCAATTTACCATCGAGGGCCGCGCGCCACTCAAAGGCGAAATGTGGAAAAACCCCAACCTCGCCAACACACTGGAGAAAATCGCTCGCGAGGGCCGCGATGCGTTTTACAAAGGGGACTTCGCCCGCACCATCTCAGCTTTCATGCAGCAGAATGGCGGCTTCCTCCGCTATGAGGACATGGCGGCCCACGAAAGCGAGTGGGTCGAGCCCGTTTCGGCCAATTACCGGGGTTATGACGTTTGGGAATTGCCGCCCAACGGACAGGGCATTGCCGCCCTGCAAATGCTGAACCTGATGGAGCCGTATGACATTCGCGAAATGGGCTTTGGTTCAGCCGACTATATCCACCTGTTCGCCGAAGCGAAGAAATTGGCTTACGAGGACCGCGCGCGATTCTACGCTGACATGGCGTTCGGCGAAGTGCCGGTAAATACCCTGATCTCAAAAAATTACGCGGCACAGCGTGGCGAATTGATCGACATGAAACGGGCGGCCAGAAGCTATCCGCATGGAGATCCGGAAGCGTTACGGGACGGGGACACCATCTACCTCACCACGGCGGACGCAGCGGGCAACATGGTTTCTTTGATTCAGAGTAATTATCGCGGGATGGGGTCGGGCATGGCGCCGCCCGGCCTTGGTTTCATCCTCCAGGACCGTGGCGAACTGTTCAGCCTCGATCCCGAACATCCCAATGCCTTCGAGCCCGGCAAGCGCCCGTTCCACACCATCATACCGGCGTTCGTCACCCGCGATGGCCAGCCCTGGCTCAGCTTTGGCGTCATGGGCGGCGACATGCAGCCACAGGGACATGTCCAGATCCTGGTCAACCTGATCGATTTCGGCATGAACCTGCAGGAAGCCGGCGATGCCCCGCGCATCCACCACACCGGTTCAAGCGAACCGACTGGAGAAATGATGGCGGACGGGGGCACCCTCAACCTCGAAACGGGATTCGACTACGAGGTGATTCGGGACCTGGAAGGCCGCGGACACAGCGTGCAGTTCGCGCGCGGACCATACGGCGGATACCAGGCGATCCTGCGCAATGCCGAGAGCGGTGTGTACTACGGGGCCTCGGAGTCGCGAAAGGACGGCCAGGCCGCCGGCTATTGATGCGGCGCTGAGAAGTCCGGGCCTTGAAGATCGTTGCGGATGGGCGGGTTGCTGCCCTCGATACAACATTTGGCCGCCACGGCGTGCTGGTAAAGTTGGCTGGGCAGGATATCGCCAACCGACACCTCAGGGATGCGGATGCACTGATCACACGCACGGTAACCCGGGTCGACCGTGCCCTGCTCGAAGGCACGCCTGTGCGCTTCGTCGGCACCGCGACCATTGGCTTCGATCACATTGACACCGCTTACCTCGATAGTGCCGGCATCGCCTGGACCAATGCACCGGGCTGCAATGCCGACGCCACTGCCCAGTACACCCTTGCCATGTACCTTCTCGCCTGCCGGCGCCTGGGGCGTGATCCTCTGTCCCAAACCTATGGCGTGATCGGCCGCGGCAACGTCGGCGGCCGGCTGGTACAACTCCTCGCGGCGCTCGGTGTGAGCGCCCAGGCAAATGACCCGCCACTCGAGGCGCAGGGCGAAGACGGACTCCGACCTCTCGACGCTATCCTTGAATGTCAGGTCATCAGCCTCCACGTGCCGCTAACCCGTCACGGACAATGGCCCACCCACCACATGATCAACGCTAGCTTCCTGGCAAGCATTTCCAGTCACGCCCTGCTGATTAACACCAGCCGCGGAGACGTAATGGATGGCCAAGCCGTCAGAACCTGGATGGCGGCAGGTGGCCATGCCGCATTGGATGTCTGGCCGGGCGAGCCAGACGTCGACGAGGAACTGCTCGAGCGCGCAATCGTCGCTTCGCCACACGTGGCCGGCTACAGCCTGGACGGCAAGCGTCGCGCTTCGGCCAAGGTATATCGAGAATTCTGCGAACGATTCGGCCTGGATACCGACGTGAATGGTGCCTGCCCGGGCCTGCCGCCGAAACCGCGCCTTCGCGGCCAGGCATTGGCCAAAGCCATCGCGGATGGCACCCCGGTAGAGGACGATGACCGGGCCATGCGCAGCCTGCTGCGGTTGAGCGCCCGTCAACGCACAGATGCCTTCCAGGCCCTGCGGTCGAGCTATTCACTACGCAGGGACCTGACGCTGTGATCGAACGCCTGCGCAACATTGCCATCATCGCCCACGTGGATCATGGCAAGACCACGCTTGTCGATCGACTGCTGCAGCAGTCGGGCACACTGGGCGAACGCGCCGCGAAACCGGAACGGATCATGGATTCCAACGAACTCGAGCGCGAGCGCGGAATCACGATCCTGTCCAAGAACACGTCGCTCACCTGGCGGCGGCCTGGCGAGGAAGATCAAGAACCGTGGCGAATCAATATCGTCGATACACCCGGCCACGCTGATTTTGGCGGCGAGGTTGAACGCATCCTGAGCATGGTCGATTCGGTGCTGCTGCTGGTCGACGCCGTCGATGGTCCGATGCCACAGACCCGATTCGTCACGCAGAAGGCCTTCCAGCTCGGCTTTCACCCTATTGTCGTCATCAACAAGATCGACCGCGAGGGTGCCCGACCAGCGTGGGTGCTGGACCAGACTTTCGAACTGTTCGACAAGCTGGGCGCCTCAGACGGGCAGCTGGACTTTCCGGTGATATATGCCTCTGCGCTGCATGGTTACGCCTCCACTGACCCAACGGCGCGCTCGGGCGACATGCGGCCATTGTTTGAAACCATCATCGAACGTGTCGCGCCGCCGGCCGTCGATATCGAAGGGCCGTTCCAGATGCGCATATCGTCATTGGACTACAGCCCATACGTGGGCGTGATCGGCATCGGCCGGGTTCAGCGCGGCCGGGTCAAACCCAACCAGCGCATCTGCGTCATCGGCCGCGACGGCGAACAACGCGACGCCCGTATCCTGCAGGTATTGGGTTTCCACGGGCTGGAGCGCACCGACGTCGACTGTGCGGAAGCCGGCGACATCATTGCCGTGACCGGGGTCGAGGACCTGCAGATCTCGGATACGCTGTGCGATCGAGACCACCCCGATCCCATGCCCGTGCTGACCGTCGACGAGCCCACCATCAGCATGATCTTCCGCGTCAACAACTCGCCCTTTGCGGGTCGAGAGGGAAAGTATCTCACCAGCCGCCAGTTGCGCGAACGGCTGCTGCGGGAGGCCAGCCATAACGTCGCGCTGCGCGTCGAAGAGACCGACGATCCCGAGAAATTCCGAGTCTCCGGCCGTGGCGAGCTGCACCTTTCTATATTGCTCGAAACCATGCGCCGCGAAGGCTACGAGATGGCCATTTCACGTCCCGAGGTCATCGTCATTGAGAAGAATGGCGAGCGGCTGGAGCCCTGGGAGCAGCTGGTGGTGGATCTCGAGGAGGACTACCAGGGCGCGGTCATGGAAAGACTCGGTGAGCGCCGCGGTGAGTTGCAGAACATGATGCCGGACGGCAAGGGGCGCGTCCGGCTTGACTACCTCATCCCGGCGCGCGGCCTCATCGGATTCCAGTCCGATTTTCGCACCGTCACCGCCGGCACCGGACTGCTGTTCCACGTTTTCGATCATTACGGCCCGTGCAAGGAAGGCGCCATCAACAAGCGCCACAACGGCGTGCTGATTTCCAACGGCACCGGCAAGGCTCTGGCTTACGCACTGTTCAACCTGCAGGAACGCGGCCGCATGATCATCGAACCCGGAACGGAGGT
>JBFHEJ010000200.1:0-5100 GCA_041584255.1 Lysobacterales bacterium | reverse complement strand
TTATGAACTGCAGAATATCCAGGAGGATTACGTTCACCGCATCGGCCGTACTGGCCGTGCCGGTAATGAGGGCGAAGCGGTTTCACTGGTTTGCATTGATGAGCATGGCCATCTGCGTGACATCGAACGGATGTTGAACACCACGATTCGCCAGGAGGTGCTGGAAGGATACGCCCCGGACCCAAGCATCAGGGCAGAGCCGATCAGGAACGGGCGCCAGGGCAATCGTGGGCGCAACACTCGCCCCCATCGAGGCGGTGGCAACCGCAACAAGGCGCGCAATGGTCAACAAAAACGACAGTGGTCCGGGAGTCCCAGGGCCAACTCCCGCAAAGCCTCATCCGGCTCAAGGCGCCGGCCATTCGGCGCGCGCGCCGCCTGAGCACTTAGAAAGCCGGATGCAACGGCAGACAAAGCTTGCGGATCAATTGAATTCGTCGTCGCCGGCCTGTCCACCCAGCAAAGGGCTCTGACCCCTTTTCCCCGACCCCTTTTCCCGATTCACGCTGTGCTCATCGCTGCTTGGCCTACGCTTGTTCAGAGCCGTAACCATGCAGCGTCAGCGCACCGAATCCCAGCAAGATCAGGGCGAAAAAGGCCAGCCCGCCAACAACCGGAATCAAATCGATGATCAGCAGTACTGCAGCGGCGGCGATAATGGAAAGCGCCCGCATCCATTTCGACGCTTCAGGCTTCTGACCGAGCAGGCGAAAGACCAAACCCCCAGTCCAGATCATTGCGATCAACAATCCTCCAACCAGGGCGACGATGTACCCCATCAGCACGATCAGCCCCAACGGTATTCCCAGGACCGAAATGAGCAATGCCAGCGCGATGAGGGGTGAGGCGAAAAATACCAGGATCCCGAACCCCAGCGACTTGAATGGCGCGTCCTTCAAGGGTTGCAGCAACCTGGCGGAGGAGCGCGGGCAAACCAGGAACAACACCATCGCTGATAATGCCAGGCTCAGGTAGAACTTCAGAGTGCCGGAAAAAGCCTCGCCCCAGGTCTCGATGTCACCAGGATCGAATTCCCGGCGGTTCACGGCACCTTCCACGATCGCGCCGTCATGGAGCACAGCCTCTTGCGGTGCGGTATAGGTCAGTGTTCCCTTGATGACCGCACCAGGCTCGATCTCGATGGAATCGGCACGGACATCCACGTTGCCGCCAATCGTGCCCGTGACAATGACTTGTCCGCCGCTCGCGCTCAAATCACGGTTCACCGTACCGGCGACATTGACCATGCGGCCGGCAAGCCAGGCATTTCCGCCGACGGTGCTGCCGGCGTCAATATTCACCAGACCGCCTGCGGCGGTCACATCATTGCCGACGTTACCGACGATCGTGACCGACCCGCCGGCGGCGCGGACATCGTCGCCGGTATCGGCGCTCACGGTCACGATGCCGCCCGCGGCAAGGACGTCGCCGGAGACGGAATTCGACACGTTGATTACACCGCCTGCCACAACCGCGTCACCCTCGACTTCCTCCGAGACCTGCACGGAGCCGCCGGCGATGTAACGGTCTGCGGCAATCTGATCGCCTGTCGTTACGGCCCCACCTGCTTGTTGCCCGAGCACGGGCCCGGCTGACAACAGGGTTAGCAGGACAAGGATGAAATAGGTAACGAACCTGGATGCACTCATAATCGCCTTCCGGAAATGATCTGATAAAAAGGTGGTGGCGCTTCGCCTCAACAACCTGGTTGCATCATTCGATCAGGCGACTAGAACTTTCTCATTGATATACATCAGCTTTTTGATCGATGGGGGCAGAGTTGACTCTGGCCCCAGCTGTTCTATTGTCCTGGACATGAGAGAAATCTTTCATCGCTAACACTAATGGGAGACACGCCACAAACAATTTGCCGCCACAACTTGCGAGGTGATTCATGATTTGCCGAAACTCACAAATGCCGACCCGCCCGCCGACACTGAGCGAATTGCTCATCCGCATTCGTAACGCCGTAGTTATTCTCGCCACGGTAGTAGGGCTTGCCGCAGCGCAAGTACAGGCACAAGAGAAGTTTCAAATCATAGTATCTTCCGATCCTCAGTTTCCCTGGACCGAAGAGGACTTACCCGAGCCAGAAAAGATCGAAAAATCTAAGGAACTGATTTCATCCCAATATCAAAGCATGACCAATTTACAAATCGATATGCAGAGCACCGCACCAGTGCTCGCCATGATTGCCAATGGCGATCTGACCGCTTTCGGACACGACTGGCAACTGGACGAATATCGATCCTTGCTTGCAGAGAACCTTCAGCTACCTGCGTTCCTGGGGCTAGGCAACCACGACTATTCGAACAATGTGGATGATTGTTTTGAAAACAATTGCGCCTCGCGCATGGTGGACTACATGTGGGATCTGGTCCGCAAGATGGACCCCGTTGACTATGATTTTAAAGAGACAACCTATTACGAATTCCCATCTCTTCGGGCTAAGTTCGAAGGCAGCCTCGCGTATTCATTCAATATTGGAAATGTTCATTTTGTTCAGCTCCACAATTATCCAACTTATGAAAGAAGCTGGGACGGATGGAACTTCGGGAAGGCCCGAAGGGATCACTACGAAATTCGATCGTCTATGTATTGGCTGGAAAATGATGTGATCGCTGCCCGCAATAACGGAGACGTGATCATACTTAACATGCACGACTACGGGGATAAATTCAGCAACAACGCGGAATTTACACGCATCGTCAACACATACGGCGTCACTGCCGTCTATTCCGGGCATATACATTCCAGCATCGGCTATGTCGGAAAAATCGGCAATTCGGATCATTTCCGATCAGGATCGTCCACATATCAAGATTACCTGCTGGTGGAATACGATCTAGGGGCAGGACAGATGATCGTCAAGAAAATATCCAACGACCTCAAAGGAAACTACACCATCGACTCTACCGTCGGCAGCTATCCCGTCATTGCGAACGTGCCCAACCCGCCATTCACTCCAATCGGGCCGGAAACGACGATCACTTTCTTCAACGAAGGCGGATTTGAAGCGCGATTTTACCTGGAATACGACGAACGCAACGGCACCCGGATCAAGGAAGAAACCGGGAAAATGCTACTTGGCAACAAGAAGATCTATGTGCTGCCTCCTGGGTCCAAAAATGTACATGTAAAAGGCGAGGAGAATACCGGGCTGGTATGGGAAGGCTGGCGCAAGGTGTTTGATAAGAATTACATCATTCCACCAAACAATTGTTTTAAGCTCTATGGTACAACTTTGAATCCCAAATGGAACAACAACTGTAGCTAAGAATGAATGTATTCGATCCATGGGGTCAGAGTTGACTCTGACCCCATCGCTTGCTGCAAGGCGTCAGGATTCCACATTTGACCAGCGGCGGTGCCTGGCACACAGGGAGCACCGAACATGAAATCGCTCAAATCACAGGCGAGGGTCACCGGACTTTTGTACCTGCTGCTGGTGCCGACCGGAGTGTTCAGCCTGGTCTATGTTCCATCCGCGCTTTATGTGACCGGGGACGCTGTCGCCACGGCGCAGAATATTGCCGCTTCGGAACTCCTCTACCGCGGGGCTGTTTTTGTCGGCCTGCTCATGAACGTCCTGTTTGTGCTCGTCGTGCTGGCTTTGTATCGGCTGCTGAAAGAATTTGGCGCCCGGCTGGCGATGCTGATGGTGGTTTTCGTTGCGATCAGTGTCGCGGTATCGTTCGCCAACACGTTCAATCTGCTCGCCGTGCTGATTGTCCTGGAGCGCCCGGACTTTCTGTCGGTCTTCAGTGAAGCTCAGCTTCAGGGCCTGGCTTATCTCTTCGCCCGATTGCATTCACACGCAAACCAGATCATTCAGGTATTTTGGGGACTCTGGCTCGTTCCGTTGGGAATGCTGGTCTATCGATCGGGAGTCATCCCCAGGATCTTCGGCGTGGGCGCCTGGTTGGCAGCCTCAGGTTACCTCATCAGCGTGGTCGTCTACCTGCTGTTTCCGGAGTACAAGGCGACCCTGTTCCCGGTCGTGACTGCGCTGGAGATGTTCGAACTGCCGTTGATCCTCTGGTTGGTGACTGTCGGCGTCAGGTCGCCCCCGGGTTAACGATGGGGTCAGAAGACTCTGCCGTACAGCAAGGCGTATCGAGCGGGGTATTCAGCAAAAAAGGGCTCTCGGAAAAGGGCTCTGACCCCTGATTCGTAAGCACTGGTCACCCGATCACCTGAGCCTCGGCGTATCTTTCTCCCGCCGCATTTGTGGCGTTGATTTACGGCAGAATCGAGGTGTTTCGGCACTCTGAGGGCACATGTTTCGCTTCCCCTTCCATTAGAATGCATGTCCAATCGATACGCCCGGATTCGCTGGGATTGAGGCCGACGAATCCCAATGCGGGATCGGTGTCAGCCCCTGTATTGGTTGTATAAACCACGAACGCGGGCGTTACGCAGGTGGGTCCGCCAAACAGCGCTGCCGTGCCAATTACGATTCGAGCGACATATTCGGAGGGCTGGAACGAGTACCCGAAAACGCCACCGTTGAAACCGCCGCCATCGCTGTCGTACTCGCCAACAATGGTCGGATCCGTCTGGCAGGTTTCGGCTACCGCCATCTTGCCGGCACTGACCACGCTGAGCCCCTCGACGACCTTCGAGCGAACGGTGTAGTCCTGGTAGGCCGGCAGGGCCAGTGCGAGGAGGATGGCGATAATCGCGATGACGATCATGAGTTCGATCAGGGTAAAGCCCTCTGCATGTCTTGCTGTGCTAATCATGTCCATGCGCTCCTTGGGAGAGTGGTGATTGGCGTTCCAGCCATTTTCCGCCCCCGAATATTGCGGGTGCTACTTTGTGGGTTACATGAATTGCACCAATCCTGAGTTTTCGACCGGATTGACAGCCATAAGCCTGTTGGGCGCAGAAATATTGGGGCCGCCCGACCCACGGGGTGGACGGAAAGTATCACTAGGTGACGAAACCAAGGAAAGAATCAATGGGGTCAGAGCCAACGCTGACCCCTTCAAGTTGGGTCAAGAAACTGCATCAGTTGCAAGTGGCTTTTATCAGACTGGCAACTGAATTCCGGCCAACTTACCTAGTTCTTGTCTGCGCTTCCTCCAGGTTCGAAAT